>JAISEX010000085.1 GCA_031263875.1 Eubacteriales Family XIII. Incertae Sedis bacterium
GTTTTTGAGTGCCGCACCGGGCTCTCCGGGGCTCCGGCCGCTTCGCGGCTGCTTCGCACCCCTCCGATCCCGTGGCAGAGGTACAGGAGCTTCGCCTGTTTTACGCGGCTTTAGCCGCAATGTAAAACAGGACAGCGAAGCGAGCAACGCGAGCGGAGGAGTGAGCCTGCGAACGTTAGCTCCGTCGTACCTCGCACATCGAGGAGCGCAGGGCTTTAGCCCGTGGCGCTCTACCGTGCGCGTCGCCTCCGCTCGTACCTCGCTCCGGCTCCCCATTCCATCGTCCTCATTACGTCTTACGCTGAAGCACAAGCGGCGCTCCGTGCCGTTACTCCCGCACACTCCCCGTCATCGTCCCCCTTACGTCCTGCGCTGAAAATATGACGGCTCCGTATCATTCGTCAACCTTCGCTATCTTCCCTCCTATGGAACTGAGCTTACCGCAGATGTCGCTGTAACCCCGCTCGATGTGATAGATGTCCGACACCGTCGTGACGCCCTCCGCCGCGAGCCCCGCGAGGATCAGCGCCGCGCCCGCCCGCAAGTCGGTGGCCTTGACGCCCGCGCCCGCAAGCCGGCTGCCGCCCGGGATTATCGCCCGCCGTTCCTCCTTTAATATAATACCCGCGCCCATTTTATTCAATTCCGCAATATGCATGAAACGGTTCTCGAACACCGTTTCGAGCACCGCGCTCGGCCCCGACACCGTCGTGAGATACGCCATAAACTGCGGCTGCATATCCGTGGGGAACCCCGGATACGGAAGCGTCTTGATATCCGTCGAAACGAGCCGCCCCCCGTCCGCCTTCACGCGGATAAAGCCCTCGCCGTCGACGACCTCCGCGCCGGTTTCCCGCAGCTTCGCGATAACAGGCTTCAGATGGTTTGACAGCGCGTTCTCGATCGTCACGTCCCCGCGCGTAATCGCCGCCGCTATCATATACGTGCCCGCCTCGATACGGTCGGGAATGACCGAGTGGACCGCGCCGTGCAGTTTCGCCACGCCTTCTATTTTTATTATATCCGTTCCCGCGCCCTTTATCCTCGCCCCCATCTTATTCAGAAAGTTCGCGAGATCGACGACCTCCGGCTCGTGCGCCGCGTTCTCGATAATAACCGTGCCCTTCGCGAGCACAGCCGCCAGCATAATATTCTGCGTCGCGCCCACGCTCGGCGTGTCGAGATAGATATCGCCGCCGCCGAGACGTTCCGCGTCCGCCTCGACAAAGCCGGACTTCGTTTCGTCCTTGCTCATCACGACGTTCGCCCCCATCGCGATAAAACCCTTCAGATGAAGATCTATCGGCCGGTCGCCGATAGCGCAGCCGCCCGGAAGCGGGAACCTGGCCCTGCCCGTCCGCGCGAGAAGCGGCCCCATCGTGACGATGGACGCGCGCATCTGGCAGACGAGTTCTTCCCGCGCCTCGTTGGTCGTGATATTCGCCGCCTTCACTTTAATGATTTTAGCTTTCTTGTCGAACGACGTTTCCGCGCCGAAGCTCCGCAGCAGCGCGCACATGATTTCGACGTCCTTCAGATCCGGCGCCTCGCTGATAATACACTCATCTTCGCTCAAAAGCGTCGCCGCGAGTAACGGCAGCACCGCGTTCTTCGACCCGCATACCGCAACGCTGCCGCGCAGCGGGTCCGAATGTTCCACTGATATTATGCTCAATACTTCTCTCTTATTTTCATTTCACCCGTTCCGGTAACGTATCATAATTATACATCATGACGGCCCCTTTGCCGCCCCGCTCCGCCATAAAACCCCGCCTCAGCACTGCCCTGCCGCGCGGCCCACCGCGGGTCCCGCCGGCCCTCTCCGGCGGTTTATTATCGGGCCGATAACTGTCCTCTTAATTATATATAAGGCGCGTCATTACTTCAATTGCATTCTCACCGAAATATACTTGTAATAAAAAGACCCCTGAATTAGCTTGAATTGCAAGCCATTTAATGTTTAAATAATATTGGGAATTGTTTTATTAGGCGAGGAGTTTTTATGGACACGACACTTACGTTAAATGACATCATCCTGCTCTTGCTCGGTATCGCCGGCGTAGTGCTGATTATATTCATCATTGTTTTTATCAGCAATCTGACAAAGGCCGTGAAAAATGCCAACAAGGTTCTTGATGACGTTAATGTGATCAGTAGCATCGCTGCGGAACGCGCGCAGGACATCGATGGCATTGTGAGTGATGTCACAGCTTCAGCACAAGCGGTTGCCGCAAATCTTAAGAACAAGGAGGGATTAGTAAAAACCGTCACTTCATTGGTAAGCCTTATCACCGCGCTGAAAGGTCTTTTGAAGAAATTCAGAAGCGACGATGAGGACTCTGGGACTGGCGAAAACAAATCAGAAACAACGAAAAAACCCGCTAAACAACAGCGGAAAGCCAAGAAAAAATAATTTTAAAATATTTTTAAAAATATTTTCAATTTTTGCTTGACAACACTGGTATTAGATGGTAGCATTAAACTAGTTCTTGTAGTTATTTGGAAGGTGGTACAAAAATAATGAAAGCAATAGGTATTGTAAGAAAAGTTGATGAGCTCGGTCGCATTGTTATTCCGATGGAGCTGCGCAGGACGTTCGGGATCGAAAGAGAAGATCCCCTCGAGATTTTTGTCGACGACGACATGATCATTCTGAAGAAGTACGAACCTGCGTGCATCTTCTGCGGAAGCGCGGAAGAAGTTGTGAAGATTCACAACAAGAACGTATGCAAAGCCTGCATCAAAGAGATGGAGACCTACGCAAACTGACGTACGTCAATTCGTATCCCCCAGCGTCTTGCTGGGGGATATTTTCCGTTCCTCTGAAAGAGGATGATATTTAACTGCGGGCGCGCGCAGAATGAGCGTGGGCTGATTTTGTTTTGTCCGCCACTGCGGAACTTGGAACTGAAATCACCGCGTTCCCGTTTATCATTGCGGCCTCCGCGCCGCAATCCCCATTGACCGATAGACCGGCGAGCGTGTGAAGGATTTTGGGCGCATGGGGCTGTTTCCGTAGGTTACTGATTGTAAAAGGCACTTCTGAGAATCCTCGTTGTACCGATTTCCATATTTTCCCCATCTCTCGGAACAGCCCCACCGGGCCATACGCTGCAAGTCCTCGGCCGCCTATTTCACAAAACTGCGCCGCAGAGTAAAAACGAGCAGCAAAGCAAAC
>JAISEX010000141.1 GCA_031263875.1 Eubacteriales Family XIII. Incertae Sedis bacterium
TTTACACTGCGGCTGAAGCCGCGTAAAACAGGCAGTCCGCCAAGAGGGGGCAGAGCCTCCTACGGGGAGCGGAGCGAACGAAGTGAGCGACGCGAAGCGCCGTTGTAGCCGCAGCGCAGGATCGTGATGGCGGCGATGAGATGAGGGTTGCGGGAGTCGTGGGACGATGTGCTGCTGTATCCTCAGCGTACGCCTGCAGTTTCGACGATGAGAGGGAGCGAGGCGTCAGCCGAGCGACGCGCAAGGGATCGGAGGGGTGCGCAGCAGCCGCGAAGCGGCCGGAGCGAAGCGAAGCCCCGGATAGCCCGGTGGGGCGCTCCGCGCCCCATGCGCCCGGGCAAAAAAAGGATAACGAAGCATAGCGTAAAAAAGACAAGGAATACCGCTTCGCTCCGCAGGATTTTTTGCGGTAAGCGAGGCGTACTGAGCGGGAGTGAGCGCAGCGTACCTCACGTACGTGAGCGAGCGAGTGCGAAGAACACGGTAGAGCGCCACGTGGCAGAGCCGCTGCGCTCCTCGATGTTCGAGGTACAACGGAGCTAACGCTCCTGTACCTCTGACAACGAAGCATAACGCAAAAAAGACAAGGAGGGAATGATGGCAAGAAAAAGTAAGTTTCCGATGACGATGACGCAGAAGATACTCGCGGCGCACGCGGGGCTGGAGCATGTGTCCGTGGGGCAGTTTATCGAGGCGGATCTCGACGTGGTTCTCGCGAATGATATTACGGGGCCGGTCGCCATCCGTGAGTTCGAGAAGATGGGGCGCAAAAAGGTTTTCGACCGGGCGAAGGTCGTGCTCGTCCCGGATCACTTCACACCGAACAAGGATATCAAATCCGCGGAACAGGCGAAGGAATTGCGGGCGTTCGCGAAAGCGCAGAAGCTGACGAATTATTTCGAGATCGGCGAGATGGGCATCGAGCACGCGCTGCTTCCCGAACAGGGGCTCGTAACGGCGGGCGACGTCGTTATCGGCGCGGATTCGCACACGTGCACCTACGGCGCGCTCGGCGCGTTTTCGACGGGGATCGGCAGCACGGATATGGCCGCGGGCATGGCGACGGGCAAGGCGTGGTTCAAGGTTCCTTCCGCGATAAAATTCGAGCTGACCGGCAAGCCCGGCAAATGGGTCAGCGGCAAGGACGTGATTCTGCATATTATCGGAATGATCGGCGTGGACGGGGCGCTGTACCGCTCGATGGAATTTACCGGCGCGGGCGTGGCGCATCTGACGATGGACGACCGTTTCGCGATGGCGAATATGGCGATAGAGGCCGGCGCGAAGAACGGGATTTTTCCCGTGGACGATAAGACGCGCGAGTATATCCGCACGCACCGCTCGGCTCGCTCAAAGCTGATGAAAAAAAGCGCGCGCGTGTATCATGCCGATGAGAACGCGGAATACGAAAAAACGTATACGATAGATCTCTCCGCGGTAAAGCCGACGGTTTCGCTGCCGCATCTGCCCGAAAATACGAAACCCGCGGAACGTGCGGGGCGCGTGAAGATAGACCAGGTGGTCATCGGTTCGTGCACCAACGGGCGGCTTGAGGATATGGCGGTCGCGGCAAAGATATTCAAGGGCAAGAAGATCACGGACGGCGTTCGCTGCATCATCATTCCGGGCACGCAGCAGGTCTACCTCGATTGCGTGAAGAATGGTTGGGCGGAGATATTTATCAAGGCGGGCGCGGTGTTTTCGACGCCGACCTGCGGGCCGTGTCTTGGCGGGCATATGGGCGTGCTCGCGGCGGGCGAAAAGGCCGTTTCGACGACGAACCGCAATTTTATCGGGCGCATGGGCCACGTCGATTCGGAGGTCTATCTCGCTTCACCCGCGGTGGCGGCTGCGAGTGCCGTTACGGGCCGCATTACGGATCCGGGCAAGCTGTAACGGTGTGTCGGAGAGTGCTTGTGCGATAATTTAGTACGTGCCAGCACGTATTGATGGCGAATCGATATAGCACAACACGTGTCGATACGTATCGGAATCGGGCAATGCGGATTGGCCTAACACGTATTGGTACGTGCGAGATGCCGGGTGATGTGGGTTGATGCGTATTAATGGCGAATTGATGTGATGTGACACGTGTCGATGCGTGCGAGATGCCGGGTGATGTGGATGGGTACATGCGATACGTATTAACACGTATAATAACGCCCGGCGTATGCGTACCGGTAAGGTGCGAGATTGGATAAAAACAACTGAGAATATGATAAATGAGGGTGCGCGTGAAAGGCGTTTCACCTCTCGCGGCAGCAGAAATGAGGCATGATATGGGCAAAGTATATAAGTATGGCGATAACGTGGACACCGACGTCATCATTCCGGCGCGGTACCTGAATATCGCGGATCCGGCGGAACTCGCGGCGCACGCGATGGAGGATATCGACGCGGACTTTGCGAAGACCGTCAAGAAGGGCGATATAATCGTGGCGGGAAAGAATTTTGGTTCGGGCTCCTCGCGCGAACACGCGCCGCTCGTTCTGAAGCAGGCGGGCGTCAAAGCGGTCATTGCGCCGAGCTTCGCGCGCATATTCTACCGCAACGCTTTTAATATCGGCCTGCCGATACTCGAGTCGGAGGAAGCGGCGGCGAAGATAAGCGCGGGCGACGATGTGACCGTTAACTTTAAGACGGGCGCGATCACGAATAATACAAAGAAGGAAAAATACAAGGCGGAACCGTTTCCCGAATTTATGAGCAAACTCATCTCGAGCGGCGGGCTTGTCGGGTACGTGAAGGGTGGCAAGTAATTTACTTGACACGTATGTGCAAGTAAATTGCTTGACAGGCGAGCAAGCGAATTGCTTGACAGGTATAAGCAAGTAAAATACTTGACAGATAAATGTTCGCATCGGGTATACTTTTATACGGAGGAATGAGCGAACGGAACGGTGAAACGAAGCGAGAAGCAGACAGAGGAGGTAACGGTGGATTATAAGATAGCAGTTATAAAGGGCGACGGCATCGGTCCCGAAATAACGGATCAGGCAATCAAAACGCTTGACAGCGTCGCGAAGAAATTTGGGCATACATTTGAGTATGAATATCTGCTTGCGGGCGGGGCCGCGCTTGACGTGCACGGCATACCGCTTCCAAAGGAAACGGTGGACGCGTGCAAGGCGAGCGACGCCGTACTGCTCGGCGCCGTGGGCGATCCCAAATGGGACAACGAGCCCGGAAGCAACCGCCCCGAAATAGCGATACTCGGGCTTCGCGAACAGCTCGGCCTCTTTTGCAATCTGCGCCCGGCGCTTATTTTTGAAGACCTTGCGGACGCGTGTCCGCTCCGGCCGGAGATAGTCGGCGGCGCGCTGGATATTCTCATTGTACGCGAACTGACGGGCGGCATTTATTTTGGGCCGCGGGCGACCGAAAAGATAGAAAGCGCTTCCGCGGCAGGCGCGGTTCTCCGGGAATTTCCGGGTTATAAAGCCGGCTCCGCGCCGGACGGACGCGTCGCTTTCGACGTGGAGATATATCATGAAAATGAGATCCGCCGCATCGCGAAGGTCGCTTTCGATATGGCGTCGAAGCGAGGCGGACATCTGACAAGCGTCGACAAGTCGAACGTGCTCGACTCGAGCAGGCTGTGGCGCGCCGTTATGGAGGAGACCTGTGCCGGTTATCCGGGCGTGACGCTCGACCATATGTACGTCGATAATACGACGCAGCAGCTTATCAAAAATCCAAAGTTTTTCGATGTGATCGTTACAACGAATATGTTCGGCGATATTATTTCCGACGAGGCTAGCCAGATCACGGGTTCCATCGGCATGCTGCCGTCCGCGAGTCTCGGTGAAGGAAGTTTCGGGCTGTACGAGCCGATCCACGGTTCCGCGCCGAAATATACGGGTCTCGACCGGGCGAATCCGATAGCGACGATACTCTCGGCGGGAATGTTGCTCCGGTATACGCTTGACCGCGCGGAGGAAGCCGATGCCGTGGACGATGCCGTTCGCGCGTTTCTCGCGCAGGGCTACCGCACGCCGGATATTATGACGGACGGAATGAAGCCGGTCGGGACACGGGAAACCGGCGATATTATCGCGGGTCTTATTTGACACCAAGGCGCTATGATTGACGAAAAAACTATCGATGAGATATTGACGCGGCTGTTTGTCACGACGTTCAAGATAGAGGAAAAGGCCATCGCGGAGAAATCGAAACGAATGTTATCGATTTCCGAGCTTCACGTCCTCGGCGAGATCGGCAACGCGGTGCGTCCCACCATGACGCAGGTGGCGCAGCGGCTGAAAATCAGCGTGGGCGCGCTGACGACGGCCGTGAACAAGCTCGAGGCGAAAGGGCTTGTCGTTCGCGAGCGCGATGAGAAGGACAAGCGCATTGTCAATTTGTCGCTGACCAGTTCCGGGCGCGCGGAGTACCGTATGCACGAGAGATTTCACCGCAACATGGTGGGCGCCGCGGTCGAAACGCTGACCGCCGATGAAAAGCGGGTCTTGCTGAAATCCCTGTCGAAACTCGACGACTGGTTCGTCGCGGAATGGGAGCGGATAAAAGCGCGGTAGGAGCGGAGACTGTCAAGTGATATGGTTGACGCGTAAAGTGAGGGCTGTCGCGTTTTGGGCGCATGGGGCTGTCCGCGAATAAATGAGGCGAATTGATTGTTAAAATTTTTACAATCAACCAAATTTAAGTGCGGCAGAACAGCCCCACCGGAGCCTGTTTTACGCGGCTTTAGCCGCAAGGTAAAACAGAGCATGGGGCTTCGGCCGCTCCGCGGCTGCTTCGCACCCCTCCGATCCCTTGCGCAGACATATGCGG
>JAISEX010000159.1 GCA_031263875.1 Eubacteriales Family XIII. Incertae Sedis bacterium
CCGTTTTATTGGAACGGGAATATTTTTTATACTGCGAAATGCGTCTGCCTGTTCCTTTTCCCTCTCAATAATCGACCGCGTAAGTCGCAAACTTGCACATTTTATTATTGAATATAAGAAATTCCGCCATGTCGCCCATTTGCCACATTGTCGCAAAATAGCGACATTCGTGTCGCCCATTTGCGACAAATATGCGTTTTTCCTCATTCCGTCCTCTTATTATACCAACTCACCACACGGCATAAGTAAAATTTATGGCATAAAATTTCGGCGGGTTATCAAACGGTTCTGGCGATAAAAAATGGCCGTTTCCGCAATTCCCGCCCGCTCTTCCCGCCTTGGCACGGTACTTGCTTTATATTATGTTGAAGAAGTTACGCGAGCCGTTTATTGTTCGGGTAGCGAGATGGCGGGCAAAAGCGTCACACACGGCGTTCTGCTGCCGGAGCAATAAGCACTTTTAGTCAATAGTAGAGTATGGAGGTACAACATGACAGCAACCGCAAACACGTATCCCGAAAAGATCAGCGCCACCTATCTGGACGAGGCGACCCGGGACAAGGTCAAGAATGTGAAGGTCCTTACGGAGCGGCTTCAGGCCCTCAAGGACGAATGGGAAGCGGCGGAACCGCAGGTTTACGTTGACGACACCCTGCTGTTCACCGAATCGTGGAAGGAAACCGACGGCCTCCCGATCGACATCCGTTGGGCGAAGGCTTTCCAGAAACGCATGGAAGAATGCCCCCTCTTTATTCGCGACGATGAAATTATCGTCGGATCGCTGACAAAGTTTATCCGCGGTAACGGTACGCTCTGCGCCATGAAGCCGCACGAAATTTTAAAGATGGCCGAAAGCGGCAAGTTTGACCGCAAGTCTTCGGACATTTCCTCCACGAAGATCGAGCCGGAAGACCTCGCGGCGCTGAAAGAAGACGCGAAATACTGGATCGAAAACATGCCGCAGAAAAGCACGGTCAATTACGCGATCGAGTACGACATGGGCGAAGACGCTTTCGACCTTCTGTTCGACCGCACGATGATATTCGAGGGGCGCGGCGTCCGGTACAAGATGGACCGCGGCCTGTTCCAGAATTACAGCGCGTACGGCGGCGGCGTGTCGCAGGTCAGCGCGAAATGCCTCGACAACGGGCTGAACTACGTGATCAAGCTCGCGAAGGACGAACGCGAACGCATGATGCGCGAGGGCGATACGCTCGACCCGCGTCAGATTGCCAATGGCACCGGCGGCACGGGTAGCTGCCACGGCACGGCCCAGTTCCTGCGTAAATACTGGTATCTCGAATCCATTATCATCTCCTGCGAAGCGCTTATCACCTTTGCGAAGCGTCACGCGGATTACGCGCGTTCGCTCGCCGATAAGGAAACCCGCGAGTGGCGGCGCGAGGAGCTGCTGATGATCGCAGACGCCTGCGACCGCGTTCCCGCCGAGCCCCCGAGAACCTTTATCGAAGCGGTTCAGTCGGCGCGGTTTATGCACCTCGCCGCGTGGAAGGAAAGCTCCGACCGCCCCGAAGTGCCGATCGGACGCATGGATCAGTATCTGTGGAAATATTATGAGGCCGATAAGGCTGCCGGCAGGGTCGACGCGCAAAAAGCCGCCGAAGCTCTCGGCGCGTTCTGGCTGAAGATCCGCGAATGCGAAAATCTCGTGACGATACCGCGCGAACAGCGCGCCGCGCCCGGATCGCTGCTCCCGAACGTCACGCTCTGCGGCGTCGACGAGAATGGCAACGACCTGACCAATGAGCTTTCGTGGATCATCCTCGAAGTTATGTCACAGATAAAACTCTCCGAACCGGCCGTCTACGTCCGTTATAATCCGGATATGGATCCCAATTTCGTGAAGCACGCGCTCGAATGCAACCGCGAGTTTGGCGGCGGCAACCCCGCTTTCCTCTCCGACCGCATCGGCACGCAGCGCTATCTCGACCTCGGCGTCCCGATCATCGACGCGTCGAACTGGAATGCCAGCGGCTGCCTCGGTTACCATTTGGACAGCATGGAGCATATGGGCGGCGGCTACAACCTCTGCCAGCCGAAAGTCCTCGAAGTCGCGCTGAACAACGGCGTCGATCCGCGGACCGGCATCGAAATCGGCATCAAGACCGGCGACCTGCGCGAAGCCAAGACATTCGATGAGGTTATCGGCGCGTATTACAAGCAGCTCGAATATTTCTCGCCCCTCCTGATGCGGCTGAAAACCCTCGGTTGGGGAACGGAAATCGTCGACGGTCCGATGAGCGGTCTGCGCGGCGCGATGCAGTATGAAGACTGTATTCCGACGGGCATGGCGTCACGGGAAGGCGGCGCCCGCTATCCGCAGGGCCGGGCCAGTTGGTTCGGAAGCCGCGGCATGGTCGATCTCGCCGATACGTTTGCGGCCATCAAGAAGCTCGTTTTCGACGAGAAGAAGGTCAGCATGGGCCAGATCCTCGACGCGTGTCTTGCGAACTGGGAGGGCTTTGACGATATCAAGCAGCTCTGCCTGAACGCTCCGAAATACGGCAACGACGACGATTATGTCGATGAGATCTACGACGACCTTTCGACGAAGGTCCCGGAGATAATGCAGTCGATCAAGGATCCGCTGACGGGCGAAACGCCGATGCTGTTTATCGGCGCGGCGGCCGGCCACGTGCAGATCGGCAAGGCCATCGGCGCGCTTCCGAACGGGCGCTCGGCGGGAACTCCCGTCAACGACGCCGCGTGCTCGGTCATGCCGGGCATGGACGTCAACGGCCCGACGGCGGCGATCAACTCCGCGACGCGCGGCGGTTACGCAAAGCCCTACGCGGGATTCGCGATGAACATGAAGTTCTCGAAGGCCGTCCTGAACAACGACGACAAGATCAGCAAGCTCGCATCGCTGATCAAGGCGTTCAACCGGCGCGACGGCTGGCATGTGCAGTTCAACATCCACAGCCGGGAAGAACTGCTCGAGGCGCAGGAGCATCCCGAGAAACACAAGAACCTCCTCGTCCGCGTCGGCGGCTACAGCGCGTACTTTATCGACCTGCCGCCGGAGCTGCAGAGCGAGATCGTACAGCGCACGATGCACGAATTCGTATAAGGATGTAATAATTATATATCGCGTCCGGTCATACGACCGGGCGCGATAGTTTGGTTCTGTGCGGCGCCGTCATAGCCCACGTACAGGACTGTAAGGGGGACGATGGCACAGAGACTTGCGGAGCCATGGCACAAAGCGCCGTCGTATTCCGAGCGCATGTCCGGAATGCGGACGATGACAGGGAGCCGGAGCGCAGCGGAGGCGACGCGCACGGTAGAGCGCCACGGGCTGAAGCCCTGCGCTCCTCGATGTGCGAGGTACAACGGAGCTGAAGCTCCTGTACCTCTGCCAAGGGATAGATGCTCTGTTTTACCTTGCGGCTGAAGCCGCGTAAAACAGGCATAGCCCAGTGGGGCGAAGCCCCATGCGCTCTCTTGAAATTGCGGATCACCGGCGGCAAGGAGGAAAGTGAATTTATGAGTGACATACAAGGCACGGTTTTTAATATTCAGCGGTACAGCATCGACGATGGCCCGGGCATCCGGACCACTGTTTTCGTTAAGGGCTGCCCGCTGCGCTGCCCGTGGTGTTCCAATCCCGAGTCGCAGAATCCGCGGCCGGAGCTTCTCTACCGTTATACCTCGTGCACCCACTGCGGGACGTGCGTGGGCACCTGTCCCGAAAACGCTGTCGCGATGGACGAGGCGGGCGAGCTCGCCATCGACCGCGAAAAATGCACGGTCTGCGGCGCGTGCGTTCTGGTCTGTCCATCAAAGGCGCTCAATATTACGGGCGAAGTCAAGACGGTTGACGAGGTGATTAAGACCGTCCTGCGCGACGAGTTCTATTATGAGGACGGCGGCGGCGTCACCTGTTCGGGTGGCGAGATACTCGCGCAGCCCGAATTTGCGACCGAGATATTCCGGCGGTGCCGGGAACGCGGGATCCATACGAACGCGGACACGTCCGGTTACGGAAGCAGCGAGGCTTTTAAAGAGATTCTGCAGTACAGCGATCTCTGTTACTTCGACGTCAAACTTCTCGACCCCGAACGGCACGATGAGATCATCGGCGTTCCCTTAGGCCGCATTCTGGACAATATGGCGGTGCTTGCGGAAAGCGGCGTCAAAACGGTGCTGCGGTATCCCGTGGTTCCGGGGCTGAACGACGACGACGCGAATATCGACGCCATCGCGGGGACCGTAAAGAAGCTCGGCAAACAGGACGACTGGCTCGTGAACATGCTGCCCTACCACCGGTACGGCGAAAATAAATACGCGTCCGTCGGCATGGTTTACCCGATACCGGATGTAAGAGATAACACGCCCGAAAACCTCGACCGCGTCGCGGCGCGCCTCGAAAACGCCGGCATACGCGTCGAGGTATCGAAGCTGGGATAACGACAGCGCAAACAGGGAGAATAAGTATGCAGAGTGAAACGATAAACGATAGTATAACGGCGCTGATTTGTGAGGGGCGTTGCGCGCATACGAGTTGCCTTGCAGCGCGCGCACCGAGGCAACGTTCGCTACGCTCACTCCTCCGCTCGCTTTGCTCGCTTCGCTGTCCGTTTTGCCTGCCACGCTAAAGCGTGGGGCAAAAAGGCATCTTTGCGCGGCGAAGCCGTGCAAAGGCCGTCGCCGAACAAATCAGTGTCATTATAAAATCTTATAAGGCCGACTAAGTATATGTAAGCAAAGATTCATTTATGGCAAACGGGAGCGTAGCAGCAACTGGGTAGCGAAGCAACATCACATCCCAAGCGCACATTTTATGCTCTAAACAGAAACGAGGGAAACAATGGCAGAAATCATTAACGTCCGTCACAAGAGAATTGACGAAGATACCTTTATGAACAAGCTCCGCCCGGAGGTTCTCGCGCCCTGGCCTCGGACAGCGGCGGAGATCGATCTCGACGAAGCCGTCGAATACCATAAGAGTCTTCCGGATCACAAGAACTTTACGAAGCGTCTTGCGCGGTTCAAGGACGAAGGCAAAATCGGGCTGTTCCCGCGTTCGGGCGTTCCCGTCGTCGAGGAGGAAATCGAACTGCTGAAGGGGCTGAACGCCGTCGGCGTCGAGCTTTTCCCGTTTACGACTGATTCGTATACGCGTAATCTGCAGCTCGACAAGGCGCAGACCGCTCTTGAGGAGTCGATCGCGACGGGTCAGAAAAAACTGAACGGTTACCCGATCATCAACCACGGCGTCAAGACGACGCGCAAGGTCGTCGAATCCTGCGTCGGGGCGTTCGACCCGCGTTCTTCGCGCGTCGGCAACAGCTTCGTCGGCGAAGTCGCCTTCGCTTCCGGCATGACCGCCATGCCGAACAGCTTCTTCGGCTGGGTCGGCGGTTACGATAAATCCTGCACCGCCGAGGAATGCATCGATACGGCCCAGTATCTCGGCCGCCTTATCGGGTGGTACGCGGATCACGGCATCATTATCTCGACCGATACGCACGGCTGGATACCGAACGGCGTCGTCCCCATGTATATGAATATCGCGACGCAGATCATCGAGGCGCTGACCTCTTGCGAACAAGGCGTCAAGTCCATCGTTCCGCTCGCGAACTTCCAGGGCAATCTGAATCAGGACATCGCCGACATCCGCGTTATGCCGAAACTGTTCCAGAAATATTTCGACCGGTTCGGCTACACGGACGTCGTGATCCCCGGCATTATCGGGAACCAGAGCTCGCTTTTCGCGTTCCCGCAGGATCTCGGTTTCGCCTTCGGGTACATCAACTATGTCGCGTTGGTCGCGGCTCTCGAGCCCGTCAACGCGTGTTCGGTCAAGACGGTCGCCGAGGCGATCGGCGTGCCGAGCCTCGAGGCGCATACGCAGACCTACCGCAGCGCGAATTGGATATGGAATGTCGTGCGCCAGCAGAACCTCGACTATAATTCCTCGGCGATCGAACAGGAAATGAAGATGACGGAGCAGGCGGTTTCGGCTATTATCGACCGCGTAATAGAACTCGGTGACGGCGACCTCGCGGTCGGCGTCGTGAAGGCGCTCGACGCGGGCGTGCTCGATTCGCCGTTTTCAATCAACATCCATGTGCGTGACCTTTCGCTCGGCGCGCGCGACCTCGAAGGCGCTTGCCGGTACATCGACTACGGCAACGTCCCCATTCCCGCCGAAGTACGCGCGTATAACGACGAGAAAATCAAGGAGCGCGAAAAGGCGGAGGGCCGGCCGCTGAATTACAAGAATTCCATCAACGATTTCTGGACGCTCAGCCGCGGCCGTCTTGTCGACGAGCCCGGCGAGGCCGACGCGGATACGGACGACGAGCTGTCCGCGGACAAGAAAGCCATTCTCGGCGACGCGAATCCCACGATCATTACGGGAACGGTCGGCGTGGACGCCCATGTTATCGGCACGAAGATCATCTCCAAGGCGCTGCGCGAAAACGGCTTCAACGTGGTCGCCCTCGGCGCTCAGACCCCGCCCGAGGAATTTATCAAGGCGGCGCAGGAGACCGACGCGAAGGCGATGCTCGTCACCTCGCTCTACGGCATGGCGGGCATGGATCTCGAGGGGTTCCGCGCGAAATGCGTCGAGGCCGGCATCGGCGATATCCTGCTGTATATCGGCGGCATCCTCGGGATCGGCAAGCACGACTTTGCGGACGACGAGAAGCAATTCCGGGATATCGGCTTTGATCGGATCTATCCGCCGGAGTCGCCGATCGGCGCATCGATGGATGATCTGGTGGACGATCTGAAGGCGAGAGGGATAATATAAGAGTAGATGGTGACGGCACGGAGAGGATGCGTGTGAGGGAAGTATGAAAATCGTACATGCAAGATGCTATAATGGCGCTGATTTGCTCGGGGACGGCCTTTGCACGGCGTTGCCGCGCAAATATGCCTTTTTGCCCCACGCTTTAGCGTGGCAGGCAAAACGGACAGCGAAGCGAGCAACGCGAGCGGAGGAGAGAGCGAAGCGAACGTTGCCTCGGTGCGCGCGCTGCAGGGCAGCTCGTATGCGCGCAACGCCCCTTGCAAATCAGGCCGTTATAGCACCGTTTAGAATGAACGAAATAAGAGCCCGTACTTTGCCCG
>JAISEX010000225.1 GCA_031263875.1 Eubacteriales Family XIII. Incertae Sedis bacterium
ACGCCGGATCGTCAAACGCCTCGTCGCCGGGCCAGAACCCGAACTCCATCATCTGCTCGTCAAACGCGCCCGCCTCGATAAGGCCCTCGCCCGCCCAGGGGTTTTCCCTGCCGCCGAACAGCACGCCCGTCGTGTCGAACGTGCCCCAGAAATACTGCGGCATCAGCTTTTTGCCACGGAAACCGGAGAGGAATTTCGTGATGCCCTCATACGCGAAGACGCTCGCGCGGAAAAAGTCGCGCACCGCTTCAGGGTCATACACGCGCGGCTCGTGATCCTCGTGAAAATGCGTTTTGAGCGACATCTCCTGCGGCATCGTGTAGATCTCGGTTTCGCACATCACGTCCGCGAGCATGCCCATAAATTCCTCGTAATAAGCGCTTATCGGCGTGTCGCCGCCGAGCGCAAACCCGCTCTCGCGGCCATCCAAGCCGGTCGTTACGACCTCGCTCTCGCGCAAATTGAATTCGATCGAGAAACTCTTATCGCCGTCCGGTATCAGTCCCGTCGTAAACCCGTTCGCCGTCAGAGCGAGCAGCACGTGCGCCCATTCCGGCTGCGGCTCCATGCGCGACAGCTTCACCTTGCCCATCATCTGCGTGATGACATGCACGACGAGCGCCGTGTCCCGCCACTCGCTGTATTTCCTTGCCTTGATACTCATATTCGCCTCCCTGCCGCTGTGCGGCGCAAACCGAACCATAACATCCGCCTCCCGCCGGGCTTTATTATCCTGTTACGAAACCCGGTCAATCAACTCGCGATTTACGCTCTGCGCATTATATAATATTACATAATTTTCTATCATCCGAGACCCGCGACCCCGTGGGGCCTGCGGCCTGGCGATCCGTGCAGATTTATATAATTTTCCATAATCGCAAGGCCCTCTGCGATCCCAACGCGGTCACGAAGCCCCTTCTCATCTCACGCCGCGCAATCACACGCAAACGCCCGCCGCGCGGTTATTTCCCCGTCACGCGATGCTCGTACCGGTCATACGCGCCGATGATTTTCTTCACGAGGGAATGGCGCACAACGTCGCTGTCCTTCAGATAGCAGAAGGATATTTCCTTCACATTCGCGAGCACCTTGGCCGCGTGGACGAGTCCCGAACCCTTGCCCTCCGGCAGGTCTATCTGCGTAATATCGCCCGTCACGACCACGCGGGAGCCGAACCCCATGCGCGTCAGAAACATCTTCATCTGCTCGCGCGTCGTGTTCTGCGCCTCGTCGAGAATGATGAACGAGCCGTCCAGCGTCCGCCCGCGCATATACGCCAGCGGCACTACCTCTATCGTTTCCTTTTCCTTCAGCCGCAGCGCCGTGTCGCGCCCCATTATCTCATACAGGGCGTCGTAGAGCGGCCGCAGATACGGATCGACCTTTTCCTGCAGATCGCCCGGCAGAAATCCCAGCCGTTCGCCCGCCTCGACCGCCGGACGCGCGAGGATTATCCGCTCGACTTCCTTGTTTTTATACGCGCTGACGGCCATCGCCACCGCCAAATACGTCTTGCCCGTTCCCGCCGGCCCGATCCCGAAGACGATCTCATGCTCCTTGATAGCCTTCACATACGCGGACTGGCCGAGCGTCTTCGCCTTGATCGGCTTCCCCTTCTGCGTAAACGCGACGATGTCCTTGTTGACATTGCTGTCGCGGTACGTCAGGCCGTTCTCGTGCAGCGAGATCACGTATTCGAGCTTCTGCTCGTCGATATTCTCTCCGCTCGCGATGATCCAGAACAGGTCGCGGATAACCGCCTCCGCGCCGCGCGCCTCCGCCCCGTTTATCACGAGCTCGTCCCCGCGCATCACGATGCTCACGGCGAACGCCGTTTCTATCGCCCGCAGATTGGCGTCGAGATTTCCGAACAGCAGAACGGCATCCTGATCTCCGCCGAGGTCTATGCGCACGACTTCTTTAAAATCTTTCTCCAACTATCCTCCTGAAATAAAAATCTGCCTCGGAGCAAACCCATAGGCAGATCATTTTGTATCCTATCCTCAGTATTTGCGAGCTTTTTTTCTCGCGGCCTCGGACTTTTTCTTCCGCTTTACACTGGGCTTTTCATAGTGTTCTCTCTTGCGCAATTCGGACATAACTCCGTCTCGTGCACAAGAACGCTTGAAACGTTTCAGTGCGCTTTCCAGACTCTCGTTTTCTCTCACGACGACCTGTGCCATAACTTTGTCACCTCCTTTTTGCGAATACTCCCTTAACGAACAGTATTATTATACCTGTAAACGACGCCGCGCGCAAGTGCTGGTTTCCGGACTGCCATTGCTACCTGAAAGCTGCGTGCCTCCCAGACCGAGGTACTTCTTTTGGGCGCATGGGGCTGTCCCGCGATTATTTATAAAGCTATCGTTAAAAATCTTCGGGATGCTTTGCTTTCCATATTCTCACTTATCCCGAGGGACAGCCCCACCGGGCTATCCGGGGCTCCGGCCGCTTCGCGGCTGCTAGTGCCCTGTAATCTCTAAAACTTGTCGGTAATCGCCAAGGATTTTTTCGTCAGACGAGGCGGAGGGTTCCGTTGATACAGCCGCGAGCGAAGCGAGTCTGATTCCATGCGTGTGGTATCAGCGGGTTCCGACAACGAAGTATGACGGAGCAGACTGGCGAATAGTAAAGTTTCAGAGGTTACAGGGCACTATACCCCTCCTATCCCTTGCGCGGGGCATATGCGCCATTCCGTGCCGCCTTTACTCCGTCTGTCATTGCATACCTCGGCCGCGTCCCTGTCCGGGCAAAGCACACATCCCGCCCGTCCTACTACGGCGAACCCATTTCTCACGAACGCAACAAAAAGAACGAGAGAAAACCCGACGTGCGCCCCATTCCCCCGCCGTCGTCCTTCCCCCATTAAAAAACAATACTAAATTTCAAAAAACATCCTGCAAAGTATTGACAACGATCGCATCATGGTATATTATTCTCATAAAAGGATATAGTTTCATTCGCCACATAGGAGGCAAACAATGAAAAAACAAAAGATAAGAAACCCTTACTCACCGCGCAACGACCACTACTTCAAAAGGCTGTTCGGCGACGAACGCGACCACGACATACTCACCGCATTCCTCAAAGCCGCCCTCGACATCCCCGAAAACGAGTATGGCGAAATCAAGGTATTGGATTCAAGCAGCGTCATCGAATACAAAGACGACAAAGTGAATATTCTCGACGTAAAGCTG
>JAISEX010000238.1 GCA_031263875.1 Eubacteriales Family XIII. Incertae Sedis bacterium
CGTCCTTCCTCCGGCGTCCCCGTCCGCTGCGCGAGCGTCCCCGAAAAACGAGAACCAAATCCCGACATGCGCATCCTTCCCGTGCCGCCACCCTTGCGCGGGCGCATGCGGGCAAAGCACACCACACGCCCGTCCTTCCTCCGGCGTCCCCGTCCGCTGCGCGAGCGTCCCCAAAAAACGAGAACCAAAACCCGACATGCGCATCCTTATTGTGCCGCCACCCGGCAAAATTTTAGCGGTTACTACGCAGCGTGGTTTGCGGGGGAGCCAGACACCTATGCGGTCAACGAGGTAACCGGGATAACATAAACTCCTTCGGGCGTTTGCCGGCAAAAATCCGTTTTCCCTACCAATACAGCCATAAAAGTCGGCTCCGGATTCCGAGCCATGGGATTAGCGGCTATTTTATTCTTCAGGCGCATCAGCGAATTTATTCCATCGGCCGCCTTGTTGTCGCTGAGTTTTATTTCTATGGCGGCCCAACGGCCATCCCTCAGTTCGATAATGGCGTCAACTTCGAGGTTGTCGGAATCTCGATAATACATGATCGGATGGGGCAGGGCCGAATCCATGCAAGACGCATAAATGCGCAAATCTCTCAAGCAGAGTTCTTCAAACAGTTTCCCCAATAACTGGCCGTCTTTGAGCAGCCGTTCCGGATTTACGCCGAGAAGCGCTGCCGGCAGCGATGGGTCGACGAAGCAACGTTTCGGCTTTATCCTGACGCGTGATTTGGAACGGATAGGAGCATCCCAGCCATTGATATCTTCAATGATAAAACGGTCTTTGGCATGGTTGGTGAGAGTTTCAACGTGTTGCCGTGATATGATTTCATTTTTACCCGCGATGTCACCTTCAATCATATCGCTTGCGACAGTTTGGTAGGTAATTGCCTGGCCGATATTTCGGGCGAAAGACGTAAGGAGCCGTCGGAACCGGTACTCATTGATGTCATTTTTCTGCGCTGAGGACGATATAAGGGTATCCAGATATTGCGGGGGGACAAGTGAGGCCGACTCCGCATCAAGATGCAGTATTCCCGGCCATCCGCCGCGGCAAATAACGGTAGCGATAGTACGTAGATCGGTCGACGCCGACGCTGTTTTGAACTTGCCCTCAAACAATCCGGAAAGCGATACTGAGCCGTCTGAATGGCCTGTTTCGTAAAGGCTCATCGGGCGAAGATGCAACCTTGCTATTCGGCCAGTCCCGCTGTGGGCGGTGTCCTCTTTTATCGGAGTGGAAGATCCGGTGAGGATAAACAAGCCGCGTTCGCCCGCGGCATTATCGACGACAAGCCGCGTTTCGTCCCAGAGCGCCGGCACTTCTTGCCATTCATCGATGACGTGCGGACGTTTCCCCTCGAATGCGAGGCTATGATCAGCCTCAACGATCTCTCGTGTTTTGGACGAAGATAAGTTGATTTTACTTTCGCTGTGCGCTTCAGCCATCCACGTTTTTCCGCACCACATACTACCGACTAATTCGACCGCGCCAAAAGCTTTCAGATACTTTTCAAGGTGTGCATCCAATAATCGTTCTTTATATTCACTGTTTCGAAGTGTCATTATTTTCTCCATTTCGCTGCTCTGTAATGGCACAAATCCATCATATGAGCGCGCATTTCCGATCACGGATATCATGCGCGTCAGAATGTGATATAAGCATTATAACAGAATAGAGCGACTTTGCCTAACAAAATAGAGCCATTTCGCCTAACAAAATAGAGCGACTTTGCCTGACAAAAGAGAGGCGACAGCGAAACGGTCGCGAAGGCGATTCGCGTGTCGAATAAGTTACGCTATGTTTTTTCAGAGCGCTCTTTATTTATGAAGAATGCCAACTCATACGAAACCGCTGCGTTGCACCAAAACCGCGACGCTACAACGGTTTTTTATAACATTATAAATATGTGCGAAAATTCTAACTTGCATAATTATTTATGCGTACTATGACGAATAATGTGATATAGTAGTAGCGTAATAAAGCACATTTTATCTATGCTTTTATGTCTAGGAGAGAAGTAATGAGAGAAAAGGAGAGAAACTATGTTTAAAAACGCTATCGTCAAACGTCCGGGCAAATCCCTGTCCGAAGGCATCACCTCGGCTCCGGAGCTCGGCAAGCCCATTTACGAATTGGCCGTCAAACAACACGACGCGTATATCGAAGCGCTGAAAGCGACGGGCGTCACCGTGACGGAACTCGAAGCGGACGAACGTTATCCGGATTCCTGCTTTGTTGAGGATACGGCGGTCATTACGCGTAAGTGCGCCATCAGCACGAATCCCGGCGCGGGCACCCGTAACGGCGAGGCGCTTGAGATGCTCCCGACGCTGAGGAAATTCTTCGCGGAAGAAGATATCGAATATATCAAAGCCCCCGGTACGCTTGAGGGCGGCGACGTTATGATGGTCGGCGACCATTTCTATGTCGGCCGTTCCGCGCGCACGAACGAGGAAGGCATCCGTCAGTTTATCGCGATCCTCGAGAGCCGCGGGCTCAGCGGCAGCGAGGTTCCGCTGGAACACGTTCTGCATCTGAAGACGGGCGTCAATTACATCGAAAATAATACGATGCTCGTGTCAGGTGAATTTGTTGACAAACCGGACTTCGCGAAATTCGACAAGATACTTATTCCGGAGGACGAAGCCTACGCCGCGAATTGCATTTGGATGAACGGCAAAGTTATCGTGCCGGAGGGTTACCCGGTAACGACCGAACGCATTCGCGCGGCCGGCTATGAGGTTATCGTGACGGACACGTCGGAATACAAAAAAATCGACGGCGGCCTGAGCTGCCTGTCACTCCGGTTTTAACTTCTAAAGGGAAAGGGGATAATATCATGAGTGAAGGAAAGGACAAACTGCAGCGAAAACTCGGCTCGCGCCAGATGAACATGATCGCCATCGGCGGTTCCATCGGCACGGGACTTTTTGTTGCGGTCGGACAGTCGATCAGCGAGGCGGGCCCCGGCGGTACGCTTCTGGCATACGGTCTTATCGGCATCGCGGTATTCTTCGTGATGAACGCGCTCGGCGAAATGGCGACCTACACGCCGGTGCCCGGAGCGTTTGAAACGTTCGCGAGCCGCTACGTCGACGAGTCGTTCGGGTTTATGATGGGCTGGAATTACTGGCTCTGCTGCGCGTTTACGATGGGTACAGAACTCGTCGCGTCGGCGATCGTTATGAAATACTGGTTCCCCGACAGCAACTCCATCATGTGGAGCGCGATTTTCCTCGTGCTGATACTGGTCTTGAATTTGTTTTCCACGAAAATATACGGCGAAGCCGAATTCTGGTTTGCGGGCATCAAGTTCGCCACCATTATCATCTTCCTTTTCGTCGGCATACTGATGATAATCGGTATCTTCCACGGACATGAGGGCGGCTTTGCGAACTGGACGGAGGGTGACGCTCCGTTTGCGGGCGGCGGTCTCGCTACTTTCAGCATATTGATGGTCGCGGGGTTCTCGTTTATCGGCGTCGAGGCGACGGCGGTCGCTGCCGGCGAGGTGAAAAATCCGACAAAGGCGGTGCCGAAGGCGATCAACAACGTGTTCTGGCGTATCTTGATTTTCTACATCGGCGGCATTTTCGTTATCGGCACACTCGTGTCGCATACGGATCCGAATCTGCTGGACGCGGATATCGATAACGTGGCGATGAGCCCGTTTACGCTCGTGTTTGAACGCGCGGGCATCGGCATCGCGGCGGATATTATGAACGCGGTTATTTTGACGTCGGTACTCTCGTGCGGCAACTCAGTCATGTACGAGGCGAGCCGTCTGCTGTTCTCGATGTCGCAGCAAAAGCGGTCGCCGAAGATTTTCGCCAAGCTCACGAAGCGCGGCGTGCCGATTTACGCGGTCGTTCTGACGACGGCAGTTTCGCTGCTCTGCTTCCTCGCGGGACCGAACGGCGACAGCATCGTCTACTCGTGGCTCTATAACGGCACGGGACTGACGGGCTTTATCACCTGGCTCGGCATCTGCTACACGCATCTGCGTTTCCGCAAGGCGTTCAGCGTTCAGGGCCGCAGTCTCAACGAGTTGGTTTTCAAGGCGAAGCTCTATCCCGCCGGCACGTGGTTTGCGCTTATCGCCTGCATCGTCGTTATTCTCGGCCAGGCGTACTGGTACGTCGGCTTTGGCGAGATCGATTGGCAGGGCCTCATCATCGCGTTTTCGGGTATCCCGTTCGCGATCATTCTCTGGGGCGGGCACAAACTTGCGACGAAGACGAAGCTGATTCCGTATGATAACGTAGTGCTGCGGAGCGGAGATGAGATTTGAGTAATAGACGCGGCTATGGTTCGCAGTCGATG
>JAISEX010000239.1 GCA_031263875.1 Eubacteriales Family XIII. Incertae Sedis bacterium
CGTCCCAGTTCCAGCGCCTTCCATATATGTTCCTCCCCGGTCACGCTCACTATTTCGTCTATTTTGGGGTACATTATCGGCAGGCGGATGAACTCGGCCAGCGCCCTGCCAAAGTGGGAGTAGGCGGCTTTGATTATTTCGCCGGCCCTGCGGTCCGATACCCCCAGCATCCGGGCGGCGCGTGACCGCGCGCGCGACGCCCTGCCGGGAGAACAGACGCGGACGATGTTGGCGGCTCCCTCCCCGAGGCTGGCGGCCTGTTTGTGTCCGACCGCTCTGCAAACGCGCGTGAACACGCTGAGAGAAGCCCAGACGACAGGCTGACGGCGCTCCATGTTATGACAGCCCCAGCGCGTCCCGCACGGCCGAGACGGCCCTCTTCAGGACCTTTATCCTGGCGTGTCTCTTGTCGTTGGCCTCGACGATGGTCCACGGCGCGTATGTGGTGCTCGTCCGCAGCATCATCTCCTCCGCCGCTTCCTCGTACAGCGGCCATTTTTCGCGGTTGCGCCAATCCTCTTCGGTTATCTTCCAGTTTTTTTCCGGATTGTCCCGGCGTTCCTCGAAACGGGCGAGCTGAACGTCGTGATCGATATGGAGCCAGAATTTGACGATTATGGCCCCATACCTGACCCACTGGTCCTCCATTTCGTTTATCTCCTCATACGCCCCGCGCCACTCGTCCTCGCCGGCGAACCCCTCGACCCGCTCCACCAGGACTCTGCCATACCAGCTCCTGTCGTATATTCCGATGTGCCCGGCCTTCGGAAACGCCTCCCAGAATCTCCACAGATAGTGATGCGCCCGTTCCAAGTCGTTGGGGGCGGATGTGGGCGAGACCTGATATCCTCGGGGATCGAGTTTCTGAGTGAGGCGTTTGATGCACCCGCCCTTGCCGGAGGCGTCGATCCCCTCGAACGCTATGACCATCGGCCTGCGCGCCTTATACAGTTCGTATTGCGACTCCCTGAAACGCTCCTGGAGTTTAGGCAGCTTTTCCTCATACTCCTCCCTCGGGATGGATTTGTTCAGGTCGAGGTTTTTGAGCACGGAGGGCGCCAGTATCGAGCGTTCGAGAGCCAGCTCTCCCGATTCATCCTCTTTGGGCGTCTGTGCCTGGCCCCTGTCGGAATGAGGCGATAAGAGACGGTTTTCGATCGTCTTGGCGACGGTCGAGAGTATTTTGACGACGGCGTAACGCTTGTCGTGCGCCTCTATCAGCGTCCACGGAGCGTAATCCCTGTCCGTGTGCTGGATCATCTCGTCTATCGCCTTGGCGCGCGAGTCGTATTTTTCGTTTTCCCGCCGTTCTCTCGCGCTGACGCGCCACTTGGAGGAGCCGTCGGCGTCCATTTTGTTGAGCCGTTTTCTCTGCTCTTTTTTGCTTATATGAAGGAAAAATTTGATTATCGCGCATCCGTCGTCGGCGAGCTGTCTCTCGAAAGACGAGATGTCGCCGTAGATGCCGCCGGGCGCTCCCGCGGCTTCGTCGAGCGCGAGCCGGTACCAACTGTGGCTGAATATGCCGACGCGCCCGCGCGGAGGGATCATGTTCCAGAACCTGCGGAGCGGCGGCCAGTAGGCGTTCTGATTGTCGTCCATGGAGGAATGCACGTAGTGAACCCTGAAACCTCTGGGGTCGAGCGGGAGGATGAGTTCGTTGATCAGCGTCCCTTTGCCGGACGCCTCCCAGCCCTCGAAGATTATGACGACCGGCAGGCCCGCCGCGCGTGACGCGCGCTGCAGCGCTCCCAGCCGTTCCCTCAAAGCTCCGCCAACCTGTTTGTACTCCTCTTTGCCAAGTTTGCGCGACAGGTCTATCTTCTCAAGCATTCGGCACAGCCCCCCAGAAAATAATTTATGTCAGTCGTTAGCGTCATGATTATAAACCAATCCGGCCGGTTTTAGGCCGCCCGCCGCGCGCGGTCAGGCGAGTAATGAGCTGACGCCCAAGGAAACGCCGATCGATTCGCCTAAACGACAAAATGTTGTTTGGGCGAATTGATCAGCGTTTCCTTAAATCTTCATCCTTCATGCTCCTAACGATAAATCGGCGTTTTCCCAAGTGATATACTCGTTTTAAATGACGAAGGGAGAGGTCTTTGTGACGTCGAGGGGAAGCGGAAAAATAATTTTTTTGAACGCCTCGTCCGGCATATCCGGCGATATGTTTCTCGGAGCGATGGCGGACTTGATCAAAAAACTGGAACCCGGCTTCGACATGGAGAGAGAGATCGGTAAAATCTCGATTCCCGGGTCGGAATGGAAGTTGACCGCCGAGCCTGGCATGAGGGCCGGCATAACCGGGACAAAGGCCGACGTCCGCGTTGAGCGCGTACACGAACGGGAACACGGTCACAGCCATGATCATGACCACGAAAGTCATGACCACCGCCGCCTGTCGCATATCCGCGAGATACTGTCGGGGAGCAGCGATCTGCCGCCGGCTGTGAGGTCGCGCGCCGGCGAGGCTTTTTCTCTTCTGGCGGAAACCGAGGCTCGCATCCACGGAACGACGCCGGAGGAAATATGCTTCCACGAGGTTGGCGCGGTCGATTCGATCGTGGACATAGTGGGCGCGATGCTGATGATGGAAAAATTGGGCTGGCCGCGCGTCATGTCCTCTCCGGTAAACGTGGGCTCCGGCACGGTGAGGTGCGCGCACGGCGTGCTGCCTGTCCCCGCGCCGGCCGCCGCCTCGCTGCTCGAGGGGCTGCGGGTGTTTTCGGCGGGCGAACCGATGGAACGGACGACGCCGACCGGCGCTCTGCTGCTCAATCTCCTGGTCGGGAAAGACGGGTTCGGCGGTATGCCGTCCGGCAGGATCGTCTGTTCCGGAATTGGCCTCGGCGGCCGCGACACGCCGGAACTGCCGAACATTCTGACGGCGACCCTGATAGAGGGGGACGGAGTTTCCGGTTTCAGGGCGGAGCGCCCGTCCCTGCTCGAAGCGAACATAGACGATATGAACCCGCAGGATTTCGCCCTGGCGATGGAGCGCCTGTTGGAAGCCGGCGCGCTCGACGCGTGGTGCGAAAACATACTCATGAAAAAGGGCCGCCCGGCACTGAAACTCTGCTGCCTCGCCAGAGAGGGCGACGAGGAGCGCGTGTCCGAGATAATTATGCGGGAGACGACGACCATAGGAGTCAG
>JAISEX010000250.1 GCA_031263875.1 Eubacteriales Family XIII. Incertae Sedis bacterium
CCTCGATGTGCGAGGTACGACGGAGCTAACGTTCGCTTCGCTCTCTCCTCCGCTCGGCGTTGCCTCGCTACGCTGTCCTGTTTTGCATTGCGGCTAAAGCCGCGTAAAACAGGCGAAGCCCTGCGCTCCTCGATGTGCGAGGTACAACGGAGCTGAAGCTCCTGTACCTCTGCCAAGGGATGGGAGGGGTGCGTTAGCAATCGCGGCGCGGGCACAGATGCAATAATTTCATAAAATGGAAATCGGATATTCTGCATTTCTCGCGTATGTCATGAGCGCCGCGGCCGGAGCAACGTTCGCTGCGCTCACTCCTCCGCTCGGCTTCGCCTCGCTTCGCTGTCCTGTTTTACATTGCGGCTGAAGCCGCGTAAAACAGGCGAAGCGCAGCCCCGGACAGCCCGGTGGGGCTGGCCTCACTGTATTTGAGATTCTTTTATTGTTAAAAATTTAACGATTGAACCGTTTCACTTATTCCGCAGGGACAGCTCCATGCGCCCGAATAAGCTCCTGCGGGAATTACAGCTAGGCATTTATCGGTAGCGGGAACACAAAACGAACCGTCCTCATTGTGTTAACGCCTGCTCCGCTCACTGCTCGCCCCGGTCATTTCCCGCCCGGTCGCACCGCGCCTGCGATATTTGACTTTACGCGCCCTGTAAAGTACATTAATAGAGTGTCATTTCAGCGCGGAACGGAGGGAAACATGTTCAAAAATCTGTCGTCGGAGCCGATCGCGGATTATCAAAACAAACAGGCGGATCACTGGGAAGAAATCGATCTGCTGCATAAATGCGTCAGTGAGAGGGAAGGAAGCCCGCGCTTTATATTTTACGAGGGGCCGCCGACGGCAAACGGGCGTCCGGGCATCCATCATGTGATAAGCCGCACGCTGAAGGATTCGGTCAACCGCCACAAGACGATGCAGGGCTGTCAGGTGCCGCGCAAGGCGGGTTGGGATACGCACGGCCTGCCGGTCGAGATCGAGGTGGAGAAGCAGCTTGAGCTGTTTACGAAAAAGGATATCGAGAAATACGGTATCAAGGAATTCAATGAGAAGTGCCGCGAGTCGGTGTTTAAATACGAGGGGCAGTGGCGCGAGATGAGCCGGCGCATGGGCTTTCTCGTCGATCTGGACGATCCGTATATTACTCTCGACAACGATTATATCGAAACGGGCTGGTGGATATTAAAGAAGTTTTTCGACGAGGGTTTTATCTACGAGGGGCATAAGATCCTGCCGTATTGCCCGCGCTGCGGCACGGGGCTTGCGAGCCACGAGGTGAGCCTCGGTTATAAGGAAGTGAAGACGAATACGGTGACGGCGCTGTTCAAGCGGAAGGACGCGGACGAGTATTTTCTCGCGTGGACGACGACGCCGTGGACGCTGGCGAGCAATGTGGCGCTGACGGTCGGGCCGGCGGTCGATTACGTGAAGGCGCGGATAAATGCGGACGCGGAAAGTCACGCGGGGAAGGTCGTCTATGTGGCGCGGAAGCTCGCGGACAAGGTTCTCGGCGCGGAGAATTATGAGGTGATCGAAACGGTGAAAGGCAGCGCGCTCGAGCATATCGAGTATGAGCAGCTAATGCCGTTTGTCGACGTGTATTCGTATGCCAAGCCGGGGACAAAGGCGTTCTATGTGACGGTGGCGGATTACGCGACCGATGAGGACGGCACGGGGATCGTCCACACGGCGCCGGCTTTCGGCGAGGACGATTATAATACGGGACGCCGCTATGGGCTGCCCGTCGCGAATCCCGTCGATGAGGAGGGGCATTACACGGCAACTCCGTGGGCGGGCCGTTTCGTAATGGCCGAGGGACTCGACGTCGATATTATCAAGTGGCTCGCGGCCGAGGGAAAGCTGTTCTCGCGCGAGAAGCTGGATCATAATTACCCGTTCTGCTGGCGCTGCGACACGCCGCTGATCTATTACAGCAAGCCGAGTTGGTATATCGAGATGACGCGGCTGAAGGACGAACTCGTGGCGAATAACGGGCGGGTCAACTGGTTCCCGGATTTCGTCGGGGAGAAACGTTTCGGTAATTGGCTCGAGAATGTCAACGACTGGGCGATTTCCCGGACGCGGTACTGGGGGACGCCGATCCCGATCTGGCGCTGCCCTGATTGCGGGGAGCTGACTTGCGTCGGGTCGCGCGCGGAATTGCGCGAGAAGGCGCTGGAGGATATTCCACTGCGCGGGGACGGGGTTCCGGATATAGAATTGCACCGGCCTTACGTCGATGATATCCATATAAAGTGCGGCGCGTGCGGCGGGGCGATGGAGCGCATTCCGGAGGTGATGGACTGCTGGTTTGACAGCGGCTCGATGCCGTATGCCCAGCAGCATTATCCGTTTGAGCACGCGGACGATTTTTACGAGCGGCTGTTCCCGGCTGATTTTATCTGCGAGGGGATCGACCAGACGCGCGGGTGGTTTTACTCGCTGATGGCGATCGCGACCTTTATCGAGAAGGACCGCGAGCGGAAGCCCGGCGAACGCGCGGAGGACGGCGGCGGGCGCGGGCCGTACCGCAATTGTCTCGTGAACGATCTGATCCTCGATAAGTTCGGGAAGAAGATGAGCAAGACGCGCGGCAATACCGTCGATCCGTTCGCGATGTTCGATAAGTACGGGGCGGACGCGACGCGGTGGTATCTGTTGCAGACGTCGCCCGCGTGGTCGCCGACGAAGTTCGACGAGGACGGCCTTGCAGAAGTGCAGGGCAAGTTCTTCGGGACGCTCAGGAATATCTATCACTTCTTCGCGCTCTACGCGAATCAGGACGGCGTCGATCCGCGCGGTTACGAAGTGGATTACCTGTCAAGTCCGGAGCTTGACAGATGGATATTGTCGAAATATCAAAAACTGATACGGAACGTTATCGCCGACATGGATTCCTACGACCATATGAAGGCGACGCGCCGCATTCAGGATTTCACGATCGAGGAATTCTCGAACGGGTATAGCCGGCGCGCGCGCCGAAGGTTCTGGGGCGAGGACCTGACGGCGGATAAAAAGTCCGTCTACGCGGTAACGTATGAGATATTGACGGGGCTCGCGAAGCTCGCGGCGCCCGTGGCGCCGTTTATCAGCGACGAGATCTATACGAAGCTGACGGGGGCGGAGAGCGTCCACCTCGCCCTTTACCCGGAGTATAATGGGGCGCTTGTCGATGAGGCGTTGGAGCGGAAGATGGATCTCGTCCGCGTGCTCGTCGGGCTGGGGCGCGGCGCGCGGGAGAAGGAGCGCATCAAGGTTCGCCAGCCGCTGCCCGCGGTGATCGTGGACGGGGA
>JAISEX010000006.1 GCA_031263875.1 Eubacteriales Family XIII. Incertae Sedis bacterium
TTTGCGGAATAGGCGGCCGAGGAATTGGAGCGGATAGCCTGGTGGGGCTGTTTCACCGTGTTTGAGATCCTGTATTGTTAAAGTTTCAACAATTGATCGACGCATTTATTTTTGAAACAGCCCCATGCGCCCCAAAAACTAATCACAGATCACATAACCATATATTATGCCGTAACCCGCCGCGAATCGCGAGAATCGCCGCGAATCGCGAAAATTACGCCAAAATCCCGCAAAATCCCACCACGAAGGGTTTGACCCATACCATGTGAATATTGTACAATAAAGTATTAGCGTTTATTACACGGCATAGTGCAGGTGGAAGTGACTCAAGGAGGCAATCATGGCTAAGATATTTTATGAGAGTGATACGGATATTTCGCTGCTTGACGGCAAGACGGTGGCCATTATCGGATACGGCAGTCAGGGGCACGCGCATGCGTTGAATCTGAAGGAGAGCGGCGTCAGTGTGGTCGTCGGCCTGTATGCGGGTAGCACGTCGTGGAAGCAGGCGGAAGACGCCGGTCTTGAGGTGACTGCGGCGTCCGATGCGGCGGCGAAGGCCGATATCATCATGGTCCTCGTCCCGGATGAGCTGCAGGCTTCCATCTATGAGGAAAGTATCAAACCGAATCTGACCGACGGCAAGACGCTGATGTTTGCCCACGGTTTCAATATCCACTTCCGGCAGATACAGGCGCCGGCGAACGTCGACGTTATCATGATCGCGCCGAAGGGTCCGGGCCATACGGTGCGGAGCGAATACGTGGAGGGCAAGGGCGTTCCCTGCCTGATCGCGGTGCATCAGGACGCGTCCGGCAAGGCGCAGGACACGGGGCTCGCGTACGCGGCGGGCATCGGCGGCGCGCGGGCGGGCGTTTTACAGACGACGTTCCGCGAGGAAACGGAAACCGATCTGTTCGGTGAGCAGGCGGTGCTCTGCGGCGGCGTAACGGCGCTGATGCAGGCGGGTTTTGAAACGCTGGTCGAGGCGGGTTACGAGCCGGAAAGCGCGTATTTCGAATGTATTCATGAGATGAAGCTGATCGTCGACCTTATCTATCAGGGCGGGTTCGCGAAGATGCGCGACAGCATTTCCAACACGGCCGAATACGGTGATTATGAAACGGGAGGGCGCATTGTGACGGACGAAACGAAGGCGGCGATGAAGCAGGTCCTCGCGGAGATCCAGGACGGGACGTTTGCGAACAAGTGGATTACGGAAAACAAAGTGGGACGCCCGCATTTCCTCGCGACGCGCCGCATCAAGGCTTCGCATCAGCTTGAAGGTATTGGTAAGGAACTCCGCAAAATGTATAGTTGGGGAGAAAAATAAGGCAAAGGAACGTATGAAATTAACCGGAGCAAAAATAATAATGGAATGTCTGCTCGAGCAGGGTGTCGATACGATATTCGGCTATCCGGGCGGGCAGATAATGCCGCTGTATGACGCGTTGTACGATTATACGGATGACGGCAGGATAACGCATATCTTAACGAGCCACGAGCAGGGCGCGACGCATGCTGCCGACGGCTACGCGCGCTCGACAGGCGGCGTGGGCGTCTGTTTCGCGACGAGCGGCCCGGGGGCGACGAATACGGTGACGGGCATCGCGACGGCCTATATGGACAGTTCGCCGATCGTCGTTATTACGGGACAGGTCCCGCTCGCTTCGATGGGGCGCGATTCGTTTCAGGAGGTCGATATTATCGGGATAACGCTGCCGATAACCAAGCACAGCTTCCCTATCAGGAGCGTGGAGGAAATCGCGGCGTCGGTGCGGGAGGGATTCCGCATCGCGAACAGCGGTCGGCCGGGTCCGGTGCTGATCGACGTGCCGAAGGATCTTTTCGTTGCGACCTGCGATTACAAGAAGGCGGAACCGCTGCCGCGCATCGAAGCGCCGGCTGTCGATAAGGCGATGGTGAAAGAGCTTGCCGCCCTTATCAACGAGGCGGAACGGCCCGTGCTCTACGCGGGCGGCGGCGTCAACGCGGCGAACGCCTCGGCGGAATTGACGAAGCTCGCGAAAAAATCACAGATACCGACGGGCACGACGCTGATGAGCCTCGGCTGTTTTGACCGGGAGGATCCGCTTTCGCTCGGCATGATCGGCATGCACGGACAGAAGGACGCGAACCTTGCCGTCCACCATTCCGACTTGCTCGTGTCGATCGGGGCGCGGTTTTCCGACCGCGTAACGGGCGATACCGTGCGTTTCGCGAAGAAAGCGAAGGTCGCCCATATCGATATCGACCGGTCGGAGCTCGGAAAGAATGTCGAGCCCGATTTGGCGCTGTACGGCGACGTGAAGGAGATCCTGACGGAGCTTATTCCGCACGTAAAACGGAACAAACGCGAGGCGTGGAACGAGAAAGTCGACGGCTGGAAGCGCGACGCGCGCCTGACGAATAAATTTGAGCCTGCGAATATTATCCGCACGATATATAATGTATATGGAGATGATACCATCGTCGCGACGGACGTGGGGCAGCACCAGATGTGGACGGCGCAGAATTGGCCGTTCCGGGCGCCGCGGCGGCTCATCACCTCCGGCGGCCTCGGCACCATGGGCTTCGGGCTCGGCGCCGCGATCGGCAGCAGCAGAGCGAATCCCGGCAAGCGGGTCATACTCGTGACGGGGGACGGAAGTTTTCGCATGAACCTGAACGAGCTGCTGACCGTCAATGCGCAGAGGCTTCCGATAACGGTGTTCGTGATGAAGAACCGCACGCTCGGCATGGTGCGGCAGTGGCAGAAACTGTTCTTTGCACGCCGGTATTCCGCGACCGATTTGCCGGATAATCTCGACTATATCGCTCTCGGACAGGCGATGGGCGTGGGAGCCACCTGCGTGTCGAGTTTGGACGCGTTGCGCGAAGCCGCGACAGCGGCGCGTGACAGCGGCGAAGCCGGCATAATAGTGTGCGATATCCCTATCGACGAGAACGTCTGGCCGATCGTGCCGCCGGGCGACGCGATAAACAATCAAGTGGTAAAGGAGTAAACTGCGTGACGGAAACAACGACCAACAGGCGCATAGCGGTGCTGATAGACGCCGAAAACGTATCGTATAAGCTGATCGACGAGATACTCGACGAGGTGGCGCTGCACGGCCGCGCGACAAACAAGCGTATCTACGGTGATTTTACGAAGACGCAGATGAAGGGCTGGAACAGCGTCGCGAACGAGCACTCGCTGCATCAGGTGACGCAGCTTTCGTTTACGAACGGAAAAAATTCCTCGGATTCGGTGCTGATCATTAACGCGATGGACATCCTGTATTCGGGAAACGTCGAAGCGATCTGCATCGTGTCGAGCGACAGCGATTTTACCCGATTGGTCCAGCGTATTCGTGAGAAGGGGAAAACCGTCATCGGCATCGGGGAGCGGAA
>JAISEX010000020.1 GCA_031263875.1 Eubacteriales Family XIII. Incertae Sedis bacterium
AATTAAGTACAACAAGCGTAAACGATTATGGCTTAAATTCAATCTGATTCGCACTTAATCTGTTTACATGATATGGAAAACAGCCACTTTCGTTACAACTGTAATGCGAACGAAACGAAATCATCCGGCGCGGGAATTTTATTGTCGCCTCCCGGTTGCTTCGCCGCTGACGCTCCTTGCGGGTAATGCGGGAATGACGGGGACGGCACGGGAAAGGATGCGTGGGCCGGGTTTTGCTTCTCGCGTGTTGTGGGGGTTTAGGTGAGAAACGGGGACGCCGCAGTGAGGATGGGCTTGCTGCGGACTTTGCCCGCACAAGGTGCGGTGTGCGACTGCACTGACAGATGCTCCCGGGACGGCATGGAATGGCGCGTATGTCCCGCGCAAGGGACAGCAGCGAAAATCCCGCAGGCCCGGAGCAACATAGCGGCAGGGACTGTATGCTGGATTGCTTCATCGCTTCGCTCCTCGCAATAGAGTTGTAACGAAATTAGCTTGTTTCCATATTATTCCAATAAGTTAACCGCAAATCAGATTGAATTTAAGCCGTAATGGTTTATGCTTGTTGTATTTAATTTTAATTTCGTTACAACTCTAATGACACGGGGGAGCAGGCCGAGGAATTGAAGCGTATGGCCCGGTGGGGCTGTTTTCTTGTGATTCTCGATTCGGAATAATTAACATTATTTTCCATAGTGTAAAATCAGATACATCCTTTGCGACAGCCCCATGCGCCCGCGTTATTTTTTGCCCGGGTAAAAGCCGGATCGCCGGAGAGACGGCAGCGTGCGCTGGTATTTTTGGGACTTTTCTATGCCGCCGGACAGGATATTCTAGAAAAGTCCGCTGAAGAAAAACGTTCCAGTTTGCGTTAAATACTTGACAATAAATCCTGCTAATTTGTATACTAAAAACATTAGTGACATTCTCAAACATGCCACGCACAGCGGACCGTCGTAGTTTTCGTGATTTGCTACGGGTCGGCGAAAAATTTATTGGCAGTTTCTCATGGGTAAACAATAGCAGCAGGGAGTGTGAAAATCTTGGATGTAAAAAAAATATGTGTTGTGGGAGCGGGCCTTATGGGGCAGCAGATCGCTTTGCTCGCGGCCGTTTCCGGGTTTGACGTCGCGTGCGTCGATACCTCGGCGGAAGCCGTGGCGAAAGCGGAAGAATTCGTGGCCGGTTGGCTGCCGAAGCAGTTGGCCAAAGGGCGTATCACCGAAGAACAGGTCAGCGGCGTCAAGGAGCATTTGCGGTTTGTGACCGATATGGAAGCCGCCGCGAAGGACGCGGATATGGTGATCGAGGCGGCGGTCGAGAACGTCGAGATCAAGCGCGCCATCTTTGCCAAGCTGGACAAGATCGCGCCGCCGCACGCCATACTCGCCACAAACAGTTCCTATCTGGTCAGTTCGAAGATAGCGGACGCGACGGATCGCCCCGACAAGGTGCTGAATATGCACTTTTTCAACCCCGCGCTCATTATGAAAACGGTGGAAGTCGTGCAGGGGCCGCATGTCTCCGATGAAACGGTCGCCACCGTGATGGAGGTGAGCCGCGCGCTCGGCAAGACGCCCGCGAAGGTCAACAAGGAGGTCTACGGCTTCCTCTGTAACCGCATTTTCAGCGTTATCACGAAGGAAGCGTGTTACCTGCTCGACCAGGGCATCGCCTCCGTGGAGGATATCGATAATGCGGTGAAAGGCGCGCTCGGCCACCCGATGGGCCCGCTGGAGCTGCTCGATATGACCGGGATCGATCTCGAATACCACCTCGGCATGGAGCGGTACCGCGAAACGGGGAATCCCGTGGACAAACCGAGCCCCGGCCTGATCGAGCGCTACGCGCGCGGCGATTACGGCCGCAAGACGGGGAAAGGCTTTTACGATTATACGGATAAGTAACGGTAAGGTGCGGGAAGCCGGATCGTGCGCGGGAACTCCGCGCGCGTTTTCGTGTGCCCCGTATGCCCATAAGAAAGGAGCGTGCGACGCGAGGGCGTCGCGCAAAAGTTGATTATGAGTTATAAGAATATCATCGTTTCCACGGAGAATGGCGTTTCGGTCGTGAAACTCAACCGGCCGGAAAGCCTGAACGCGTTGAACGCGGAACTGGTCGCCGAACTGGACCGGGCGTTTACGGAATTCGAAGGCGATCCGGAGACGCGCGTGGTCGTCATTACCGGTGAGAAGAACTTCGCGGCCGGGGCCGATATCACGAATATGGTGGAACTGACGCCGGACGAGGCGCGCGGCTTTGTGTTCTCGCCGACGTTCAACAAGATCGCGGCCTGCCCGAAGCCCGTGATCGCGGCGATCGAGGGCTTCGCTCTCGGCGGCGGTATGGAGCTGACGCTGTGCTGCGACCTGCGCATAGCCGCGCCGGGCGCAAAGATGGGATTCCCCGAAATCAATCTCGGCATTTTCCCGGGAGCGGGCGGCACGCAGAGATTGCCGCGGTTGATCGGCGCTTCGGCGGCAAAAAAAATGATCTTCACGGGCTCGCCGGTGACGGGCGAAGCGGCTTTGGGCTGCGGATTGGTCGACATCACCGCAGAGAATCCGCTTGAGGAGGCGATGGAATTGGCGCGAAAACTGGCGGCGAAAGCCCCTATCGCGCTCAGCTTGGCGAAGGCGTGCATAAACAATGCCGACGCGATGGATCTGAAAGCGGGCCTGGCGCTTGAAACGAACGCGTGGGCGAGCCTGTTCGCGACGTCAGACCAGAAGGAAGGGATGCGCGCGTTTATCGAAAAACGCAAACCGGCGTTTACGGGAGAGTAGACCACACGGCGGGAACCGGAGGGCGGAAACGGTTCCCGGGTGATTTGTTTCCGCAGTGCAGAGCAGAAATGAGGCAAAAATGTTGAAAGATGTTGTAATTGTCGCGGGCGCCCGTACCGCTATCGGCGACTATATGGGCACGTTAAAGCCGCTGAAGGGCCACGATCTCGGCACGTTGGCGCTGAAGGGGGCCATCGAGAAGGCCGGTATCGACGCGGGCGTTATCGAGGAGGTCATCGCGGGCCATGTCAATCAGGCGGGGTCGCCCGGTAATTCGGCCCGGTGGGTCACGTTAAAGGCGGGCTGTCCCGTCGGTACGGTGTCGACGACGGTGCATCAGCAGTGTCCGTCGTCAATGCGCGCGGCCGATTTTCTGTCGCAGGCCATTATGCTCGGCAGGATCGACGCGGGGGCTGTCGTCGGCATGGAAAGCATGTCGAACGCGCCCTATCTGCTGATGGACGCGCGGAAGGGCTACCGGCTCGGCGACGGCGAAGCAGTGCAGGACAGCCTGATGATCGGCGGGCTGATCTGCGCTTTCGAGGGATATCACATGGGCGTGACGGCCGAAAATATCGCGGAGGAATACCATATCAGCCGTGAGGAACAGGACGAATACGCAGTGCTTAGCCACGAGCGGGCGTGCGCCGCTATCGACGCGGGGATATTCAAGGACGAAATCGTTCCCGTGGAGATAAAAACGCGAAAAGATACCGTGATTTTCGACACGGACGAGCATCCGCAGCGGAATTACACGCTCGAAATGGCGGCGAAGCAGCGCCCTGTCTTCAAAAAGGACGGCACGGTCACGGCGTTCAACGCGTCGGGTCTGAATGACGGCGCGGCCGCCATTATTATGATGTCCGCGGATAAGGCGAAGGAACTGGGCCTCAAGCCTTTGGCGCGGGTCGTGACGGGCGCGAATGGCTCGGTCGAGCCGCGCATTATGGGCATGGGCGTGGTCCCGGCGGTACACAAGGCGCTGGAATACGCCGGT
>JAISEX010000047.1 GCA_031263875.1 Eubacteriales Family XIII. Incertae Sedis bacterium
GCTAACGTTCGCTTCGCTCACTCCTCCGCTCGCGTTGCTCGCTTCGCTGTCCTGTTTTACACTGCGGCTGAAGCCGCGTAAAACAGGCGAAGCTCCTGTACCTCTGCCAAGGGATAGGATGGGTGCGGCAGCAGCCCCGCATGCTCTGTTTTACCTTGCGGCTGAAGCCGCGTAAAACAGGCACCGGTGGGGCTGTTTTGTCGTGTGTTAAGATGCTACTATTGTTAAATATTTAACAATCAAATAACTCTTATTAGCCTTAAAACAGCCCCATGCGCCCAAAGAAATGCCCGGCTGACCATCATTAACTTAATCACGATTTACTTAATCGTATCTTAGTAAATCGTGATTAACCTGCGTGCCGCCTCCCGTCTACTTCACACTATACAAAATGTCCCCGTAGCTCGGCAGCGGCCAGTAGCCTTCGTCCACAAGCGTTTCGAGGGTGTCCGCCGTGGCGCGGAGCCGTTCCATCGCGCCGATAACCGTGACGTTGTAGTATTTCGCGACCGTCAGCGTATCGGCTTTCTCGTCGACGCCGGCGATGGCGTCCTCAAGGGCCGTGATATCATCTGCGAGCGTGTCGGCAAGTTCCGCGATGCGGGCGAGCAATTCGGATTCGAGTTTCAGCCCAAACTTCGCACCCGTTTTTTCCGCAAGCCGCGCCTTTGACGAGAGGCTTTTCGCGATGTCCGCCTGATAGTTTATAACGGCCGGCACGATGCCGCGGTGGGCGATCTCCAGCATGGACTGCGCCTCGATATTCAGTATCTTGCAGTAGGCTTCGAGCAGGACTTCGTAGCGCGAGCGCGTTTCCGATGGCGTCAGCACGCTGTGGCGGTCGAACAGGTCGATATTCTCGTCCGTGATGAAATAGGGCAGGGCGTCCGTCGTGGCCGTCAGGTTCAGCAGGCCGCGGCGCTCGGCTTCCTCCACCCACTCGTCCGAATAATTATTGCCGTTGAATACGATGCGCTCGTGCGCGATCAGGTTTTCCTTGATAAGCGCGACGAGTTCGGTCTTGAAATCGCCCGCCAGTTCGAGCCGGTCGGCAAATTCCATCAGCACGTCGGCGACGATGGTATTCAGGATAAACAGCGGGCCGGCGATGGACAGCGACGATCCGACCATTCTGAACTCGAATTTATTGCCCGTAAACGCGAACGGCGAGGTGCGGTTGCGGTCCGTCGTGTCCTTCGGGAACTGCGGGAGCGCGTCGACGCCGATATCCATTTTGACGCGGTCCTTCGACATCACGTCCTCGCCGCTTTTGATGGACCCGATAATATCCGTCAGCTCGTCGCCGAGGAAAATCGAGATAATGGCGGGCGGCGCTTCGGCGACACCGAGCCGGTGGTCGTTCGCGGCGGTCGCGACCGAGAGGCGCATCAGATCCTGATGCTCGTCGATCGCCTTGATAACGGCCGTTAAAAAGAGCAGGAAGCGCGCGTTCTCGGAGGGCGTTTTGCCGGGGTCGAGCAGATTTTCGCCGGCCAGCGTGCTGATCGACCAGTTGCAGTGCTTGCCGTTCCCGTTGACGCCCGCGAAAGGCTTCTCGTTTGTCAGGCAGACGAGCCGGTGCTCGGGCGCCTTCGATTTGAGCGTTTCCATTATAAGCTGGTTGTGGTCCGTGCCCGTGTTCGCGCTCTCATAAACCGGCACGATCTCGTGCTGCGCGGGAGCTACCTCATTATGCCGCATCTTGCTCGCGATGCCGAGCGACCAGAGCGTTTCGTCGAGATCCTGCATAAATTCCGCCACGCGCGGCTTGATAACGCCGAAGTAGTGGTCGTCGAGATCCTGGCCCTTCGGCGGCGGCGAGCCAAAGAGGGTGCGGCCCGAGTAGATAAGATCGGGGCGCTGTTCGTAGACGGATTCGTCGATAAGAAAATATTCCTGCTCCGCGCCGACATTCGCGATAATGCCGGGATCGGGATCGCCGAGCAGCTTCAGTATGCGGCTGCCCTGCTTGTCGAGCGCCTGCATGGAACGGAGCAGCGGCGTCTTTTTATCGAGCGCCTCACCGTCATAGGAACAGAACGCCGTGGGAATGTAGAGGACGCTGCCCTTCACGAAAGCCGGGGAGGTCGGATCCCACGCGGTGTATCCGCGCGCTTCAAACGTCGCGCGCACGCCGCCCGTTGGAAAGCTCGACGCGTCCGGTTCGCCCTTGATAAGCTCCTTGCCGGAGAATTCTAGCACGAGTTCCCGGTCGCCCTCAAAGTTGATAAAGGATTCGTGCTTCTCCGCCGTGACGCCCGTCATCGGCTGGAACCAGTGCGTGAAATGGGTCGCGCCTTTTTCCAGCGCCCACTCCTTCATCGCGTTCGCGACCACGCCCGCGATAGACGGGTCGATGGAGCTGCGCTTCGTAATGCTCGTGATCAGCGACCGGTAGACGTCCTCCGGCAGCCGCTCCTCCATAACCTTGAAGTTGAAGACGTTCGACGCGTAATCCCGCGTCAGGTCAAAATTTTCACTCATCCCGTGTTCCTTTCTGTTCTGCATCCGCATGTAATCACTCTAATAGAATACCCTAAAACAGCCGGGCGTGTCAATCGAGAATTCCAAATTTTCAGATTATTAACAGCGGTTTTTCGGCGTTTTGCCTAATAAAATTAAGTTTGACCATCAATATGCTTGAATTGACAGATAATTTGCGAAACTTTGTTAATCTCAGCGTGTTTAAGAGTAACAGCGCGGGCGCATGGGGCTGCCCCATGGCGTGCGTATCAGGTCTTACTGCATGGAAAACAATTCAAATTTACGCAAATCGAAAGTAATCAGAAAGCAGCCCCACCGGGCTCTGCGGGGCTCCGCGTTCGCTTCGGACGCTTCGCGGCTGCTTCGCACCCCTCCGATCCCTTGCGCGGAAAATGCGGGCAAAGCACACGTCCCGCCCGTCCTTCCTGCGGCGTACCTGTCTATCACCTGACCAGCATAAGGAGCGAGATGAAACACAGCATAAACATCCTTATCATGCCGTCCCCCGTACCTCCCTCGTCATTCAAGCTCATGCACAAAAATCCCGGAAAGTAGCTTAGGTTCAAACCACGTACTCTTGGGCGGCATAATAAGTCCCGCGTCGGCGATATCCATCAGTTCCTCCGGCGACGTCGGGTACAGCGAGAACGCGACCGCCATATCCCCGCCGGCTCCGGCGCGCCGTTCAAGTTCTGCCA
>JAISEX010000091.1 GCA_031263875.1 Eubacteriales Family XIII. Incertae Sedis bacterium
GATTACGGGCAGATAGCCTGGGGCAGCCAGATCCGCTCGTATGTATTCCATCCTTATTCGCTTGTGAAGGATCACCGCACGAACGCCGAAAACGGCAATGTGCAGGCGGTCATGGACGGCGATCTCGACCTCTTTATCAATGAAAAATTAAAGCAAAAGGAGCCGGCGTGATGAGCAGGATAGATACGGTGCTGTTCGATTATGACGGCACCATTATGGATACGAACGATCTGGTACTCGCGTCGTGGCGGCACGCGTTCAGAGAATTACTTGACAGAGAGCCGGATGAAAATGAAGTGCTCTCGACTTTCGGCGAGCCGATCGGCGATTGTGTGTCAAGGCTTTTCCCTGACAGTGATCCCGAAGAAGTGAAGCGCGTGTATCGCTCCTATCAGTTTTCGCAATACGAAGAAAAAATCCATCCGTTTCCCGGCATGTATGAATTGATAGTGAAGTTGTCCGAAGCCGGCGTTAAAATGGCGGTGGTGACGAACAGGCTTCGCAACTCCACGGAATTGGGCCTGAAACTTTTTGGTTTCGACGCTTATATCGACACGATCGTCGCGGTCGATGATGCGCGCGCCAAGGGGCTCGGCGTGAAACCCGAACCGGATTCCGTGCTGTACGCGTTGGAATTGCTCGGCTCCAGGCCGGAGGCTGCCGTTCTCGTCGGCGATACGTTGAACGATATCATAAGCGGTAACCGCGCGGGAGTGACGACGGTGAGGGTCGCATGGGCGGTAGCCGGCGACGACGCTCACGACACGGAATCAGCGGAAGCGATTCCGGATCACGTGATAAATGAGTCAAGCGAATTGCTTGACATGGTCAACATGTAAAAACAGAGAGGAATGATAGCGGCAAAAATCAAACAGTTAAAATCCGAGAGTATTAATGGGAGATGAATGACACGCGATGTAATGTCAAAAGGAAGGATTATTAATTATGAGTAAGACGATTTTAATTTTGGGCGTGGGAGCGCAGGGCTCTACGGTTGCGAAACGCATGGACGAAGAACCGAATGTGGGAAAAATCATTTGCGCAGATTTTGATGAGAAGGCCGTCGCGTCGATAGTCGGCGAACTGACAAAAGCCGTGGGCGCACAGGTCGACGCGAGCGACAAAAACAGCATCGTCGCCGCTGCGCGCGGAGCTGATCTTATCGTAAACGGGCTCCCGCTCAGATGGCACGGCAACGTGCTTGACGCCGCCATCGAGGTCGGCGCCGATTATCAGGATTTCGCGGCGACGGACGCGCTTGCGGATGACTGGATCGACAGCATCAGGATTTTATACGAACAGTACGGACCGAAATTTGCGGCGGGCGGACACACGGCGATTATCGGAACGGGTTCGGCTCCGGGGCTTATCTGCGCGGCGACGCGGCGCGCTGTCCGCGAACTCGACAGTTGCGACACCATCTATAACATCGTTTACGAAGGCGTTGAAGCGAAGCGGTTCCTGCCGTTTTGGTGGTCGCCCGTGACGGCGCTTTCCGACATGAGTGAGGAAGCCTACGCGGTCGTCGATGGCGAGCTGGTACGCACGCCGGCGTTCGGTCTTCCGATAACGCGCGAGTACGATTACATGGGCACCGGCCCCGTGACGCTCGGCGAGCACTGCCACGACGAGCCCGTTCATTACTGGTTCAATAAGGACACGTATTTCAAAGGCGTGAAAAATATTTGGTTTAAGTATGGCGGCGCGGGATTTGAATTTGCGAAACCGCTCTACCGCGCGGGATTGCTTTCCAAGGAGAAGGAGCACGTCGGCGACGTCAGCGTGGCGCCGTTCGACATGGTGCTCAAGCATATACCGCCGGCCCCGAAGTATCACGATGAAATTCAGGAGATACTCGACGAAGGTCTGGTGTCGGATACGGGCTGCATGGTCATAGAGGCGTACGGCAAGAAGGACGGGAAGGACGTTCTTTCCGAAGTGCACGTGATGGCGCCCGGGCTGGAGGATTCGTTTAAGCTCTCCGGCTTGACGGCGGAAATGTATCTGACGGGTCAGGGCGGCGCGCTGTTCACGAAGATGCTTGCGGGCGACAAATTTACGCAGCGCGGACTTTTCAGCTCGGATATGATAACCGATGAACAGGTCGATTATTACTTCAAGGAAGCGGCCAAGCTCGGCATTACGCTGGAAGTGAAAGTCAAGGAGAACGCTTGACAGGAATTTGCGAACGGATCAGTCAAGGAAAATAGTTGACGGGAGAAATTTGTGAACGCGGCAGTCAAGTGAAACGCTTGACAGGAGAAACTTGTGAATACGCCCGTCAAGTAAAACGCTTGACATGAGTTTGCGGGCGCGGCAGTCAAGTAAAGCACTTGACAGGAGAAATTTAAAAATACATGAGTCAAGGAGAATGGTTGACAGATGAAACCGACAGGGTTGTTTGAGCGCACATATGACATACCGAATCGCGACGTGGATTTTATGAAACGTTTGAAACCCGGCGTTATGTTCGGCTATATTCAGGATGTGGCGAGCCTGCATTCCGAGAATATCGGCACGGGCGTCGCAAAGCTCGCGAATGACTTCGGCGTGGCGTGGGTGCTGATGCGGATGCGCGTGGATATACTGCGCCAGCCGATGCTCTACGAGGATATCAAACTCACCACGTGGCCGCAGCCGGTCGGTAAGGCGCTTTACGAACGCGACTTTACGATAGCGGGAGCGGGGGGCGATATTATCGTGCGCGGCTCATCGGTATGGATCATCATGAATCTCGAAAAAAGAGAGCTCGTGAAGGAGCATTTGTTCGACTACCTCGACGCTGATTTTCCGACGGAACGCGCTCTGGCCGAAAAGCTGGGGCGCGTCCGTATGCCCGACGGCGGCGCGCGGGTTTTCGACCGGGTGGTGCGGTACAGCGACATCGACTATAACGGCCATCTGAACAACACGAAATACATCGACATTTTTATGGACAGCATCGGGCTGGACGTTCTTCGCGGTTACGAGCCCGCGTCGATCGAGGTGAATTACTCGAACGAAATACATCCGGGCGAAACGCTGACCCTCTACAAAAACGACGGCCTTTTCGCGTCGGAAAAGACGATCTATGCCGAGGCCCGCAACGCCGATAACGGCAAGAATTTGTTTACGGGGAAGATAACGCTGCGGCGCGCGGCGGAACGCGTGGATTGAAACTTTACTTGACGGTGTCTTACGGTTGCAGAGGGTTTCTATTTGGGCGCATGGGGCACTCAAAAAAGATTTTGTCACTAACTGCGAAACAGTTCTATGCGCGGGCGTTTATAAAAAAGATTCCTTATTTTTAAGTGCCCCACCGGGCTCTCCGGGGCTTCGGCCACGTCGTGGCTGCTTCGCACCCCTCCTATCCCTTGCGCGTCGCTCCGCTCACTTCGTTCGCTCCGCTCCTTGTTCAATCGCGCAGATTGAAACATGTCAAGTGATATGCTTTACACCTAATAAAAAATCATCGCATTTTGTATGCGTGTGTAGACTAAAACAATTTCAAAATAAATGAACTGACGAGCAACCAATCGCGGCGCCTTACGGAAACATTCGTCCCCTAAATCTTTTCCCGACTGACGAGCCAATAGCCGGATTTTGAACTGCCGACGCGCGCAATAATTCCTCTGGATTTGAGCGCGGCCGTGGCTCGTTGGGCGGTTTTGCGGGTTTTGCCGATGGCCAGAGCAATTTCGTCGGCGGTAAGGGAGGGATTTTCGGAAATCATGGAGAGAACGTTTTTCTCGGTCGGATTTAGTGGGACATTTTCAGGGACATTTAGTGGGACATCGCGATGAACGGTAAAGTCGGCCGAAAAATCAATGACGGCGGTTTCATATAAGAAGTTTTTGAGCGTGGCGGTGTCGCCGGTATCGTAGAGGACGGTCAGCAGACCGTTAAACTTCACGATATTTTTATCGGAAACACTGAGGATGCCGGCGCCGGATTTAATGAGAACGGCATTGGCGGCGAGCGTGGCGGTTCGCTTGTTGCCGTCCCAAAAAATCTGACCGTAAATTATAGCAAGAAAAAGATCGAGCGCCTTTTCGGTGGCGGAACGAGTAGTATCCGAAACAATTTTGGTGATATTTTCGGCGACATTTTTTCTGACAGGTATCGCCGGTTTATAGCCGGTACCGGAAATGCCGATATTACCGGCGCGCAGATGCCCCCAGTCGAGACTTTCGTTTCGGGAAATAAACCCATTGAGCTTTTCAATAAAATCAAGATTTATATCGGATTCTATCGTATTTAGCATGAAATTCCACGCGTCACGCAAATTGAGGATAACTTGTATATCGCTGAGTTTGGCTGTCGGAACATTGACGCCGCCGAGAATCGCTTCCGTTTCCGGGAAAGTCGTATTAACGCCTTCGAGCTTTGCGGAATTATATATATTTTGAACCAGTATCTTTTTTGCCAGAAAGATGTTCTCCGGCAAACTCATGTGGAATTTGTCGTTCATAACAACATTGTATCCCAAATGTATGGTGCAGTAAAGCCAACAAATTTCATACGCGCC
>JAISEX010000101.1 GCA_031263875.1 Eubacteriales Family XIII. Incertae Sedis bacterium
GCGCCAAACATCCCGCACACTTGTCGTATTACATTGTTTTACAGCCTCACGCTCTCGATCACCTTCCCGCACCGCTCCCGGTCATAGATCACGGGCACGGGATAGAGCGGATTCGCTTCTTTCAGCGCCCAGTTAATCATCTGCGGTATGTCCTCCTCCTTAATAAAGTCAAAGCCCCGCGGGATCCCCATGCGGTCGTTCAGGCCGCGAATCGCAGAGGTAAATAATTTCGCATCTTCCTCATCACTTACGCCCCGCGCCACGCCCGCGCTCGCCGCAAGCCGCGCGAGTTTCGGAAAAACTTTTTCTCCGTAATCGTCGAGAACTATCGGCAGGATAACGGCGTTTGCCAGACCGTGAGCCGTGTGATAGAGGCCGCCGAGCGTATGCGCCAGAGCGTGGACGTTCCCCACACCCGCGCGCGTAAACGCAAACCCCGCCTGATACGAGGCCCGCATCATTTCAAGCCGCGCGTCCCTGTCCGAGCCGTCCCGGTACGCTTTCTCAAGATTTCCGAAAATGCGGCGCACCGCATCAAGCGCGAACGCCGTGCTTTCCTTCGTATTATACGTCCAACAGAGGTAGGCTTCAACCGCGTGCGTCAGCGCGTCCATGCCCGTTATCGCCGTAATATGGGGCGGCAGGCCCGTCGTCAGGTCGGGATCGAGGATCGCGTATTTCGGGATCAGTTTCAGATCCATTATCGCGTATTTATGATGGGTGTTAGTATCGGTAATAACGGCGGCTATCGTCGTTTCGCTTCCGGTGCCCGCTGTCGTCGGCACCGCGATAAAGGGCGGGATATCCCGGCGCACTTTCAGCAAACCGCCGAGCTGACTCACGGTCTTATTCGACCGCGCGATCAGGGCCGCCGCGCCTTTTGCCGCGTCCATGGACGAACCGCCGCCGATCGCGATAAATCCCCCGCAATCTTCACGCCGGTAGATTTCGGCGATTTTGTTTACCGTTTCAACGGACGGATCCGGCTCCGTTTCACCGAAAAATGAATATGCCACGCCCGCGCTTTCAAGAATGCCGGTGATCTTTCCCGCCAACCCCGTGCGCGTAAGAACGGGACCCGCAACGATAAGCGGCCGCCGGACGCCTTCAGCCGCAAGCAGCTCCGGTATCCGCGCGATGCTTCCCGCGCCTTCCACGAGCGCCGCCTTGCGCCACGGGAACGCCCGCGCGCCGATATTAAAGGCCGCCTGGAATGCTCTATATCCTATAAAACGTGGTTTCACTTTTTCATCCCGCACTTTCCCATCAGCCGCCGGAACGGAGGAATAAGCAACGCGAACGTTGGCGCACAGCGCGGCAAAGCTGAAACTCCTGCCGGGCCTCACCGCAGAGGATAAGACTCACTTCGCCCGCAGCCATGCTACCGGACAAAGCAGCCTCGCCTCTTAACCGGTAATTTTCAGACGCCGCCAAACGTTAGCTGAATAATCCGCCGCCCACGCTCGGGTCGATCGGAGAAACCGGCTGAGGCCCTCTCGTGCCTTCCGCAGCCGCAATGATCCGCTCGATCACCGCCGTCATTTCCGGAGCAAGAACGGACCCTGCCGGCGCTTCTTTCGCCGCTCTCGGCTCCGCCGTAAACACGGCCTTGCATTCGCTGGCGATAGCCGCGCTTTTGTTCTCGATGGCGCGCACATCATCGGCGATCGACGACAGGCTGCCGTCCGGATCGCCCGCGTTTGAAGTTTCTATCGCGACGTTCAGCGATAACAGATGCGCCCGGAACGCGATATCGTCTATTCCGTCGATAAGCGATTCCATCTTCGGCTTGCCGGCAGTTTCGCCACCGGCGTCAGGCGTTTCCATTGCCGGCGAAGCGCTTTTCTCCACCAGCGTCTTCAGCTCCAACGCGTCGGATTTAATGCGCTCCAGCGCCGCTTCCGCTTCCGCAGTGGCAACGGGAACGGTTACCGGTAGCGTAATTTTCACCTCCGGAGCCGTGTTCTGCTCCGCGGCAGGACTTACGGGATTTTCAGCTCGCGCGGCCCGTTCCGCAGCAGCTTCGGCTTTCCGCTCCGCCTCTGCAGCTTTCCGTTCCGCGGCGGTCAGCGCGGCGGCAGCTTCCCGGGCTTTCTGTTCCGCGGCAGCCTGCGCAGTAGCAGCCTCTGCAGCTTTGCGCTCCGCAGCGGTCTGCGCTTCTTCCACGGCTTTTATATTCCCCGTCAATTTCTTGTGCGCGGTTTTATTTGAGCTCGACAAGCCGCCCGCGAAACAGCAGGCGAGCAGAAACGCGAGCACCGCCACCGCCGTCACCGCCATTATATAATATTGATACGGATACGTCGTGTAATACCGGTCGAAATCGCCCGCAAGATAAATAAGAACAATGCCGCCGGCGCCCGCTATCAGCCCGAGAAGGCCGACGACCAGAAACGCGGCCGTCATTTTTCCGTTGTTTTTCATCCGATAACCTCTTTTCTTTGTATGCTCCTGCGCGCGCGGATCCGCGCGTGCGCTATTCTGAATATCTCATGCACCCACAGCGGAAGCGTCGCCCATATCGTTAGGACCAGCCACTCGTTCAGTGAAAGGGACGCCGTGGAGAATACTTCCGTCAGGAACGGGACCTCCGTTACGGCTATCTGCAGCGCAAAGCCGAAGACAAAAGCCGCTATCATCATTTTATTCCTCAAATGATTTGTTTTAAAGAGCGAACGGTCGAGTTTTTTAAATCCGATGGCATTAAATAATTGCGACACGCCGAGCGTCGTAAAGGCGAAGGTCTGCGCCCGCACGAGCACGGCTTCGGATCCGAGTATGGCGTCTATCGACGAGATGCTGATATGCTGCCCGCGCGAAATGAGTATCTGTACCGGCTCGTAGAGGAAGGCGGCCAGCGTCATAAAGCCGATCAGCACGCCGAATATCCCCGTCGCGGCAGCGCCGCCGTCGGAGAACAGCCCTTCCTTCGCGCCGCGCGGCGGCCGTTTCATAATGTCGTCTTCGGCCTCATCGACGCCGAGCGCAAGCGCCGGGAGCGAGTCCGTGATCAGGTTGATCCAGAGTATGTGTATCGCGCGCAGCGGGGCGAGCAAGCCCGCGGCGATCGCGCCGAACATCGTGATGATCTCACCGAGGTTCGACGAGAGCAGAAAGAGCACGGTTTCCCTGATATTACCGTAAATATTGCGCCCCTCGCGTATCGCGAGCTTTATCGTCGCGAAATTATCGTCCGTCAAAATCATGTCGGCGGCGCCCTTTGAGACGTCCGTCCCCGTAATGCCCATCGCAACGCCGATATCCGCGGCTTTCAGAGACGGCGCGTCGTTGACGCCGTCACCCGTCATCGAAACGATGTGGCCGTGCGACTTGAACGCCTTCACGATCATCACCTTGTGCTGGGGCGAAACCCGCGCGAAAACGCGCAGCGACGGCACGACGGCGTTCAGTTCCTCCTGCGTCAGCTTGTCCAGTTCCACGCCCGAAATGACCTGCTCCTTATGCTCCGCGATGCCGATTTCCTTCGCTATGGCAAAGGCGGTATCCTTGTGGTCGCCCGTTATCATAATGGTCGTCACGGAGGCTTCTTTAAATTCGGCGACCGCGCCGGCAGCCTCGGGACGCGGCGGGTCTATCATGCCGACAAGCCCGACAAACGTCAGTCCTTCCTCCGCCGCACTCTCGTCCCCGCGCTTACAGGCGAGCGCAAGCACGCGCAGAGCGTCCTCCGCCATCGCGGAAACCGTCTGCAGAATGCGCTCCTTATCCGCGTCCGTTATCGGCCGCTCCGTATCGCCGTCGTATATCGACACGCAGTGCTCGATCACGTTATCGGTCGCGCCCTTCGTAAACGCGATGATTTCGCCATCGTCACGCCGGTGCACCGTCGTCATCATCTTCCGCTCGGAATCGAATGACTGTTCCGCCACGCGCGGCAAAACGCCGTCAAGCGTTTCCTTTGACACGCCGATGGAACCGCCCATGTAGAGCAGCGCCAGCTCCGTCGGATCGCCGATTGCCACCTCGCGCGCCGTGTCGATTTCCGCGTCCGTACAGAGCACGAAACCGTCCACAAACAGCTTGTCATTCTCATACGAAAGATCCGAAACGGCCCGTATTTCGCCGCCCGTCCAGACCTTCGTCACGCTCATTTTGTTCTGCGTCAGCGTGCCCGTCTTATCCGAGCAGACCACGCTGACGGAGCCGAGCGTTTCGACGGCGGGCAGCTTTCTGACGATGGTATGGACCTTGACCATGCGCTGGACACCGAGGGCAAGCACGATCGTCACGACGGCGGGAAGCCCCTCGGGAATGGCCGCGACCGCAAGCGAAATGGCGGTCAGCAGCATCTCGAACATATCGCGTCCCTGCAATATCGCGACGAGGAACAGCGCCGCGCAGATGCCGAGCGCGAGAATGCCGAGCACCTTGCCGAGGCCCGCGAGTTTCTTTTGCAGCGGCGTCAGTTCGTCCTTTTCCTCGGAAATCATGCGCGCGATGCGTCCCATCTCCGTCTCCATGCCCGTCGCGATAACGACGCCCTCTCCGCGTCCGTACGACACGCCCGTGGAAAGGTAGGCCATATTTATCCTATCGCCGATCGTTATATCACCGTCAGCGACAAACGCCGCGTCCTTATCGACGGGAACCGATTCGCCCGTCAGCGCGGATTCCTCTATTTTCAGATTGACCGTTTCGATCAGCCGCAGATCGGCCGGGACGATGCGCCCCGCTTCGAGCAGCACGATATCGCCGCAGGCGAGTTCGGCCGCCGGCAGTTCCACCGGGCCGCCGTCCCTGCGCACGAGGGCAAACGGGCTCGACAGCTTTTTCAGCGCCTCAAGCGATTTCTCCGCCTTCGACTCCTGCACCACCCCGATAACGGCGTTGAGCAGCACGATCGCGATAATGATGACCGCGTCCGTATACTCTCCGAGTATGACCGACACGATCGTCGCCGCGAGCAGGATATAGATCATCGGGTCGTTCATCTGCGAAAAAAATGAGGCGATCAGCGTTTTCTTTTTCTGCTCATCGAACTCATTACGGCCATTCTCCGCAAGACGCTTTGCCGCCTCCGCGGACGACAGCCCTACCGTGCGATCGACATTTTGCTCCGCCAACACCGCTTCCGCGCTTACTTTCTCCGGGTTCATTTACCGTTTCCTCCCACCTGCTGATACGATTCCAAAAATACCGCCAGCCGCTTCGCGATAACCCGCAGCTCCGGTAATTCCGGCAGATACACGATGCGAAAATGATCCGTATCCGGCCAGTTAAACCCCCGGCCATGAGTCAATAGCACGTGATGTTCGTGCAGAAAATCAAGGACGAATTGCTCGTCGTCGATGATCGAAAATTTCTTCTTGTCTATTTTCGGGAACAGATAAAACGCCGCCTGCGGTTTTACGGCGCTCAGCCCGGGTATATCGCTTACCGCCCGCCAGATAAATTCCCGCTGTTCGTACAGCCGGCCGCCGGGCGCCAGCAGCGGAGCCGCGGAAAACGGCTTATCAAGCGCCGCTTTGATAACGGATTGCGCCGGGACGTTCGCGCACAGCCGCATCGAAGCGAGCATCTGTATGCCCTCGATATAATCCTTCGCGCGCGATTTCGCTCCCGACACGCACATCCAGCCGCACCGGAAACCCGCGATCATATGCGATTTCGACAGCCCGTTAAACGTTATCGTAAAGAGATCCGGCGCAAGAGCCGCGCACGAATAATGCGTCAAACCGTCCATCACGAGGCGGTCGTATATCTCGTCCGCAAAGACGACCAGCTCGTTTTCACGCGCCACCTGCAGGATTTCGAGCAGATTTTCCTTCGGATAGAGCGCCCCCGTCGGATTATTCGGATTGATAATGACGATCGCCTTCGTCCGGGGCGTTACCTTCTTCTTGATATCCGCGATATCGGGCAGCCAGCCGGCTTCCTCGTCGCAGGTATAATGCATCACCGCGCCGCCGCAGAGCGTCGCAATGGACGTCCACAGCGGATAATCCGGCGTCGGTATCAGGATCTCGTCGCCGTTATCGAGCAATGCCTGCAAAGCGATGCCGATCAGCTCGCTGACGCCGTTGCCCGTATAGACGTCCGCCGGCGTCACGCCCTCGATGCCCTTGAACGCGCTGTACGCGCATATCGCGCCGGTCGCCTCGGGAATGCCCTGCGAATCGGAATAGCCCTCCGCCCCGCGCAGCCCCGCGACAAACGCGTCTTCGATAAATTTCGGCGCGAACAAATCGAAACGCGCGGGATTCCCCGTATTCAGGCTGATGATGTCCACACCTTCCGCCGTCATTCGCGCCGCTTCGTCCGCGACCGGGCCGCGTATATCGTACCCGACCCCCTCAAGTTTTGTTGTTTTTCGTACTGTTTTCATTATGAAATTATACCACAGGGGAGGGTTTCGGTATACGCGCCGCCTATTTTCGATCACAAAAGATCACAAAAATTTCACACATATTTTTAAATTTTTAGTTTACATTATATTCAATTGATGATATAGTTGTTACATTAAAGTAAAATCATGATTCGCGGTATTGCTGAACGGAGCGGGATGCGCATTCCCCTTAAAAAAAGCGCAAAAAAAGGAGTTGACATGAACGAAATCTATAATTATAATATAATTATAAACGATGTACGTTT
>JAISEX010000211.1 GCA_031263875.1 Eubacteriales Family XIII. Incertae Sedis bacterium
ACCGGATCACGATCACATCGCCTTTCCGAATTTTCTTATCCCAGATGGCGGCGACAGCCTCGTCCTCGGAATTGAACACAACGGCCGGACCCGTATGCCGCAGCATTTCCTCGGCGACAGCGGATTCCTTGACGACGGCTCCGTCGGGAGCGAGGTTGCCGCGCAGGATCGCCAGGCCGCCGTGGTCGCGGTAGGGATCGGTGACGGGTTTGATAACGGACGGATCCACAACCGCGGTATGGGCGATATTTTCGCCGACGCTATGGCCGGTAACCGTCGGCAGATCGAGCGCGATGAGATCCTTCTTGGACAGCTCGTTCATCAGCGCGGGTATGCCGCCGGCAGCGTGCAGGTCTTCGATATGATGCACCCCGCTCGGGCTGAGTTTCGCTATATACGGGGTCTTTTTACTGATATCGTCAAATACCGATAAATCGAGTTCCAGCCCGGCTTCATACGCGATGGCGGGGAGATGGAGGACGGTATTCGTCGAGCCCGCCATGCCCATGTCGACGGTAATGGCATTCCGGAACGCGCCTTCGGTCAGGATATCGCGCGGACGGATATTCCGTTCGATAAGCTCCATTATCTTGACGCCCGCGGTCTTGGCAATGCGGATGCGTTCGCCGCTATCACAGAGCGCCGTCCCGTTATACGGAAGTCCCATGCCGAGCGCTTCCGTTAGGCAGTTCATGCTGTTTGCGGTGAACAGTCCGCTGCACGAACCGCAGCCCGGACAACTGTTTTCGGCGATCGCTTCGAGTTCGTCCTCCGAAATTTTCCCGCTCTTATGTTGCCCGATGCCTTCCATTATGCTGTTAAAATCGAGCGCCTTGCCATCGAGCCGGCCCGCGCGCATCGCGCCGCCGCTCACGACGATCGCGGGGATATTCAGCCGCGCCGCCGCCATCAGCATACCGGGCACGCTCTTGTCGCAGTTGGGAATCAGCACGAGCCCGTCGAACTGGTGGGCGATGGCCATGGCCTCGATGGAGTCGCAGATAAGCTCGCGGCTCGCAAGCGGGTATTTCATGCCTTGATGCCCCATCGCGATGCCGTCGCATATGCCGATGGCCGGAAATTCGATGGGCGTTCCGCCCGCCATCAGGACGCCCTTGCTGGCTGCGTCGGCGATCCGGTCAAGCAGCATATGGCCGGGAACGATGTCGTTTTGCGAATTGACGATGCCGATAAGAGGCCGGTCGATCTCGCTTCTCGTATAACCCATAGCGTAGAAAAGGCTTCTGACGTTCGCTCCGTTCGCGCCTTGCGTAATGTTAGTGCTGTTCATCTGTTGCTCCTTGTCCCTCCGTTCAACCGTCGTTTTATTTATACTAATGTATCATATTAGGCGATAAAAAAACAGCGGCTCTGTCCGAACCGCTGCCTTTTCTCTTCGTTATGCTGATTACTTGAGGATATAGCATGTAACGTAGCGTTTGCCCCAACTCCGGCAAGCGCCCTCGGAATTCATGTACAGATCCACGGTTTTGCCCTTGATGTTGCCGCCCGTGTCCGCCGCGACGCAGACGCCGTAACCTTCGACGTACAGGACGGTCCCGAGCGGAATGACCTTCGGATCGACCGCGATACGGCCGACGCCCGCCTTTTTGCCGGAAGCAGTGGTGCCGCCGCCCGTGTAGGCGTAAGCCTTAACCGTAAAACTGTTCACGACCGTATATTTATCGGGAATGCCGGACGGGTTTGAGGATCCGGATTGTGCGGATGATGCCGCCGCTTTTTTCGGAGCCGCAGCCTTTTCAGTCTTTGCTTTGGCTTTGGCGGCAGCCTTCGCTTTGGCTTTCGCTTCGGCCTGAGCCTTTGCTTTCGCTTCAGCTTCGGCCTTTGCTTTCGCCTCGGCTTCAGCCTTTTCCTTTGCGGCTATAAATGAAGCCACATTGTCCTGCGGGGCGGCTTTGACGACCGCCGACGCCGCGACGGAAGAATACTCATTATCCGTCAGGGCGGCGCTTACCGCGCTTGTTTGCATATTATCGGGCTGGATATCGGCGTCCAAAGCGATCGCCGATTCCGGTATTATCAGCAGCAGCATTGCAGCCGCAACAGTGCATACGAGATGTCTTAACTTCATAAATTACATCACTCTCCGTTTCTTAACTTACGGTATCCATTCTATAATGCGAATATGAATAAGCATTGTATGAAATATGTGTTACACAAGTTAAATAATCTACGCCAATTTCACCATAGGTTCACATTGTGTTGAATAGGTGTAAAAAAATGTCCCTGTTTGTCTAAATATTAACGATAATATTATGCGCATATATGGGGCGTAATGCGGTACAATGGAGTAAATACATACAGTATCTTGACACGGAATAGTGAGGGATGGTATTGAAATGATAAGCATAGACGAGATGCAGGAAATGCTCGATGAACTGGCTGAGGAACTTCCGGAGGAGTTTTACGACGAGCTGAACGGCGGGATCATCCTTCTGCCGGAGGTGCAGCGGAGCGCGTACGCGAAGGCCGACGACCTCTATACGCTCGGCGAATACCGGCATTCGTGGAGCATGGGCCGTTACATCGTCATATTTTACGGCAGCTTTCAGCAGGTGTTCGGCCATCTCAGCGAGGGGGAATTGAAAAAGGAGCTGCGGAATACGCTGCGGCACGAGTTTACGCACCATTTGGAATCGCTGGCCGGCGAAAACGCCCTCGAAAAAGAGGACGCGGATTATATAAATAAGTACCTGGGCGGCTTGTAAAGCGGCGCCAACTGTAATATACTTTCTTCATCAAGTGGGATCACAGTGAGTGGGAAGCATAATGTCGGAAAGTCTTGTTCTCTTTGAACGGCGTCTGAAAAGCAATAAAAATATAGCGGGCAATACCGTGACGGCGTATCTTCGCGACGTCAGGGAATATTGCGAATTTCTCGGCGTCCGGGGCGCGGCAAATGAAACCGAGGCGACGGAGGCGGATATCGCCGCGTGGCTGATTGCGCAGAAAAAGGGCGGCAAGACGGCCGCGACGGTCAACCGCAAACTCGCGTCCGTGCGCGCCTTTTATAAATTCTTGCTGCGCGAGGGCATGATAGCCCAAAATCCTTCCGTTACCATTAAAACACCGAAAATTGCCCGCCGTGAGCTGGAATACCTCTCTGTCGACGAAGTGGAAAAATTACTGACGCAACCCGATGATTCCGTGCGCGGCATTCGCGACAAGGCGATACTCGAGATCCTGTACGCGACGGGACTGCGCGTCAGCGAGCTTGTCGACACGGACATCTCCGACCTGAATATGCACATGGGTTTTGTGAAATGCAGCGGCGAACACGGCAAAGCGCGGATAATCCCGCTCGGCCGGCCGGCGCGGGCCGCTCTCGAACGCTACCTGTACGAGGATCGGGACAAGCTGCTCCGCAACAATAAGAATAATGAGAACGCGCTGTTCCTGAACTATTACGGCGAACGCCTCACGCGGCAGGCGATGTGGAAGATAATGCGCACCCATGCCGCCGCTGCGGGCATCACGAAGAAGATAACCCCGCAAATTTTCCGGAACTCGTTTGCGGTCCATATGATAAAGAACGGCGCCGATGTGAAATCCATACAGGAGCTTCTCGGGCACGAGGATATCACCGCCACGCAGATCTACCTGTCGGTCACGAAAAACCGCATCAAGGACGTCTACGACAGCACTCACCCGCGCGCGTAGCAGACGGTGGCAAAGAGCTTGTCAGGCATTTTTGATGTATAAACGCTGCACAAATGTTAGAAATCCTGCGTGGATTATGGTTTCGGTTCCGTGTATTGCGAATATGGATTCGGCTTTGTCCTTGTGTAAGATGGAAGGCATCAAGGACGTCTATGACACAGACGCACTCACCCGCGTGCATAGCTGCGGGCAAGAAAATATGGTATAATATTTTGCACACG
>JAISEX010000255.1 GCA_031263875.1 Eubacteriales Family XIII. Incertae Sedis bacterium
TTTTCCGTCGTCCATTCTTTCGGCGCGGGAAGCGCGAACACCGTCAGTTCCTGGCCTTTTTCGTAAACAGGATTCGTCACGGGCACGCCGCTGCCGTCTATCACGCAGATAAGATCGGGAACCGTCACATCCACCGCCCCGTCGCGGTACGAGATGATATGCTCGTTTTTAAACCATATCCGGTAATGATGATTCCGGTCGTCGCCCGCGCCCTCCAGCTCAACCTCGCCGATGGTGAAGCCGTCAATGGTATCCCACGAGAAATCCGACACGCTTCCTCTGAATAAAATTTTCCCGTTCGCCTCATTCGCAATGGCCTGCGCGGTGTCCTGGCCGTTTTCATTCGCCACGCGAAGCGCCCGGCCGATATCGAGCGCGTATGAGATCATGTTCGGTATCACGGATTTTTTCAGGACAGCGCCTGTCGTCGGGTGATCCACAACGCCGATCGTATTTTGGCTGACGCACGCCATCGCGCGGATCAGCGCTTCCGCGCGAAAATCATTCGCGACGTTCGTGATAATTGCCGTATCGCCAAAGGACGTCGCCACGGCAACCGGCGTAATGGGAACGCCGCTCAGAGAGAACGTCGAATGCTGAAGCTCCGGCACCGACCGCCCCGCGGGGTCGGCGTCGATTATCGGCTTACCGGTCATCGCCGCGACGTGGAGGGCGTCCGCGGTGTTCTCGCCGCCGAGCTCCGTCGAAATTATGCCGAAGAACGGCTTGCCGAAATAGGCTTCCATCGTCTGAAAAGCCAGCATCGCTTCCGTAATATCAAGGGACGGAAGGCCCGCGTACTGTTTTTCCTCATCGGGCGTCAGCGGAGAAATGGAACCGCACACGTAGGGGCTCGCGACGAATTCGTCATCCGGCACCTCGTCGAGCCCGGCAAGCACGAATTCCCGCCCCGCGTCAAAATCCTCCGTGATTATATCGAGACCGCCCTGCAGCGAACCGCCGCCACCGGTTCCAAGAATCGTGCAGCCGTAGATAATATCAACGACTTCCTGCTTGCTGAGTTTCCTCATATAATACCTTCTTTCTCCGGCTCACCGGCAGCTTCTTCCGATTTATCCAGCGCTTCAAGGCTTGTCGTCGCCGGTTTCGGCATCACTTTATCCAACACCAGCAGGACGACAGCCGACACGATGACCCCGTTCACGCTTTCGATTCCTACCGGAACGAAAATCGACACCACGATCCCCGCCGCGAGCGCGATAATGCCGCGCCAGTTCACCCCGACCGTCGGCGCCCAGTTTTCGGGCTTGCCCTTGCCGATAATAAAATAGTCCACCATCATAACGCCCGCGATCGGCGCGATAATGATTCCGAGGTAGGTCAGGAATGTTTCAAAATAGAATATAATTTCAAACGAGCCGACAGCGGTGCCGAGAATCCCGCAGAGAAGCGTGACCGGTATCCGCTTATTGTCCTTCAGCCAGAACACTTTCATGGTGGCAAGTCCCGCGGAATAGATGTTTGCCGCATTCGCCGGCCAGGTCGAGAGGATCAGGCTCAAAAGCCCGAACAACGGAATGCCGAGGCCGATAAATATATTCGTGAGATCCTCCGTTCCCGCCGCGATCGCGAAGACCGCTCCCGCGAGCAGCAGGATAACGCCGAGTGGCAGAATGCCGAAGAACGACGATTTAAATACGTCCCGCCTCGTTTTCTGGTACCTCGTGTAATCGGCCGGCAGCACCGCGCCGACGATAAAGCCGCCTATCACCATATCGATCCCGACGCCCATCGTCATATCCGGGTCATAGGGGATGAAGCTCCGTATCGCGTCGATCCCGTCGCCGGAAGCCACGATATACAGGCCCACGACGGTCACGGCGACCATAGCCGGAACAGCGATGTAATTCAGTATCTTCAAGCCGTTAAAGCCGATCACCGCCGTCGAGAACATAATAACGCCCCAGATGATGATGGAAACTTTCACGGGAATCTCCACGTCGAACGACGAGGACATCAAGCCGGAAAACGCGGCCCCGCAAATATTGGCGTTGATGCCGAACCACCCGATGCAGCAGACCGCGCTTATCGTTGAAACGAGAAACTGGCTGCCCCGGTCCCCAAACGACTGCGTCGCCACGACTATCGACGGGACGCCGATATCCGAGCCCATAATGCCCTGCGCAAAGCAGATGGCCACCACGATCACGTAGCCGATAACGGCCGCGATAGCGGTTTCGACCAGCGACATGCCCGCGATCATCAGGCTTCCCGCCCACAGGCTTGTGGCCGATATCATAAAGCCCGCCTGGATCAGCGCGACGGAAATCCAGCCCTGCCGCTGGTCACGCGGCACCGGCCGCAATGCCAATTTTTCGAAAACGATCCCTTTTTCCTTAGCCATGTTTTCCTTCCTTTCTCAACTCACGTGAAACGGACAGCGTCCGGACAGCCGCTCACGCAAACCGCTCTCCGCGCACCCCTGCAAATTACCGGTAAATGATGGACTGTCACCCGCTCCTTTCTCACATCGTTTAACGCACGGCGTACTTTGTGAATAGTATAAAAATTATTTCCGCAAAACACTATATGAAATGTATAATAAATGGAGCATTGCTTTGTAATTTTCACAAAGTAAACCGAAAATAACGCAAAATACGCATATTTTTCGCGGAATGCATTATAATTACCCCAAGATGCATTCATGAAACGGAGGTGCCGGGCGTGTCCGTTACGGTCAGAAATATATTATCGCTGCCATCCTTCCAAGGCGCGTCGATTCTCGCGGGCGAGGATTTTCTCGATAACCGGATACTGCAAGTTTCCATCGCGGATTCGCCGGTATCGGAATTGGATTACGAAATTTCGCGCGGAGGCGACTTTTACCTCTCGGTCTTTTATTTCGAAAAGGACAGCATCGAAAGCACGTACCAATTTCTCGACGCGCTCATCGACACGAAGGCGAGCGGCCTCTGCATCTTTGACGAGTATGTGCAAAACCTCCCCGACGAGATCATCGCCTATTGCAACGACCACCGTTTTCCGGTGCTGCTCGTCAGCGTCACCATCCCCTACGCCTCGATTATCCGGGAGATAATGGAGCTTATCATCCTGGACGGACAGAACACGCTGCTTGCGAATAAAATAACGTCGCTGATCAGCGGCGCGCTGGACGACAAGCACAAGCTCCTGACGCTGCAGGAGATCAACCCGCATTTCCAGAACTATATTTCGGCCGTCTACGTCCTCTTTACCGGCGATGCCGACAGCTCCGCCGGCGCGCCCATCGTGGGCTTTATCAACCGGCGCGTCGATTCTTTCGCGCTGATGTACGAACGGGGCCTGCTGGGGCTTATCACGTATAACGCCCCGTCCGGCAGACACGTCGAGGAGAAAATCGACCATTACATCGCCGCCATCACGTCCCTCTGCCCGCAGACTGTTATCGGCGTCAGCGGGAACGGCGCGCCGCTGCAAGGCGCGGCGACCCCGATCAATCAGGCGCTGTTCGCGGCAAAGATCGGCATAAACAACAACGCGGGATCCTCCGTCGTCGCTTACGACAAGCTCGGCATCACAAAACTTCTGCTCCGGCTGTCCGGGCACAAGGAGATGGAGGACTTCTGCCACGAGATTCTCGACCCGCTTCTTGCGCACGACGAAAAGAACGGCTCGCAACTCTTTGATACCATGCGCGTGTTTCTGGAACAGAAAAAGGATTACCGGGTGACCGCAAAAACGCTCTTCGTCCATGAAAACACCGTGCGGTACCGCATCGAAAAGGCCAAGGAGATCATCGAGGATCACAACGCCGCGGACGATTTCTGCGAATCCTTTTCCCTCGCCCTGAAATGCCGGCAGATTGTGTAGCCGCCTTTTGGAAAATGC
>JAISEX010000276.1 GCA_031263875.1 Eubacteriales Family XIII. Incertae Sedis bacterium
TCGGCGGCAAAGCCTACTCCTTCAAGGGGAACGGCGTCTGGATCGCATAATGTAAATACGCATTTTATACTATCCACTTCAATGGTTCAGTCGGAGGTCGCGTTTCGCGGCCTCCGGCGACTTTTTTGAGACTGATAATACAGCGGGTTCTTTGCACACGTCTGATTTTCCCTGCGAAATCCTGTGCTATAATTTAAGCAGGTATAATTCTGAACGTTAAGGGGCGGTTATGAAACTGATAATATTCAGCGGTTTTCTCGGATCGGGCAAGACCGTTTCGATACTTTCGCTCGCAAAGTATCTGTCCGGGAAAAACGGGGGCAGGGCGGCGGCCGGCTACGGCGCGAAGGCGGTGATCCTTGAAAATGAAGTGGGCGACGTCAATTACGACCAGTCGATGCTGCGGAAGAGCGGCTACGAGATCATCAATATGCTCGCGGGCTGTATCTGCTGCACGCTGTCGAACGATTTGATGACGCAACTGCGCGAGTTCGTTCCGTGGTACAATCCCGAATACGTTATTTTCGAGCCGACGGGCCTTGCGTATCCCGAAGCGATTTCCGAAACCGCGAAGGAAAGCGGCGTGGAGCTGGAGTGGGTGCGCACCGTCACCGTCGTTGACGCGCTGCGGTACGGCGCTATCATGGAGATGGCCCCGAAATTGATGGAGGCCCAGATCGGCGCGGCCGATACCATTCTGCTGAACAAGATCGACGCGGCGGACGCGGATGAGCTGGCGGCGGTCCGGCGCGGCATACCGGCCATAAATCCGAACGCGGCGCTCTATGAGGTGAGCGCGAAACAGGGCGTTCCCGATAAGGTTTTCGAGAGGATAACGAGATGAGCGGGCACGACAAGCAGAGCCATGGCGGGTGTAATCACGACCACGAGGCGCATGGCCACAATCACGAAACGCACGGTCATAATCACGACGAGTGTAACCACGCCCACGATTCGCACGATCACGCCCACGAAACACACGGCCATGATCATGAAACGCACGGTCACGACCACGAAACGCACACTCACGATCACGGCGAGTGTAATCACGGCCAAAATTCGCACAATCACGACCACGGCGCGCATAGCCACGATCACGATTCGCACAATCACGACCACGGCGCGCATAGCCATGATCACGAAACGCACGATCACGCCCACCACGGTCATAGTCACGACGGCCACACTCATGTGCACGATATTTACACCGAGGACGGCATTGAGCCGACGGTGGTTTCGCTGACGCACGAGATTCCCGCCGGCGCCTTTCCCGCAGGCGAGCTTGAGCGGCGGGCGCAGCGGATCGTCTTTACGCTTGCCTCGGTATGTATCGCTAAGGGAATTCTTATCGGCCATATCAAACTTCAATTGCTCGAGAATGAGGACAGCGGCCTTTTTATATCGGCGACGGGCCCGCGAAATATTACGGTGACGGCATCCGAAGGTTTCCCGCTGGGCGGCGCGGACGCTTCGGGGCAGTATGAGTTTGGCCTGACGGTTATCGTGTTCGGCATGTCCGAGGGGGACGCCGCTTCGCTTGCGGAGGGAATTGTCGACGGGATATTATGTTGCCCGGTATAGTGGTAAAATATAAGGCATCTGGGCATTTGTATTTCATTTTCTCCCGCCGGCAGGCAGTTTGCACGTAGTTTACAAAGATATTGTAAACTAAAACGGACGCAGACGTCACCGCTCGCCTTGCGGCACGGGAACGGGCAGTCAAGAGATTATCAAAAGAGATATTATTACAAAGAAAGGAACGGACATGGAAACATTTGAAGCAATCGCACAGAGAAAGAGCATCAGAAGTTATACGGGCGCGCCCGTGGAGAAGGCCGATCTTGAGAAAATCGTCGCGGCGGGGAATGCGGCGCCTTGCGCGGGCCAGATTTCCATCGCCGTTATTACGGACACGGAATATCTCGCGGAGATCGACGAGGCAACTTTCGCCTTTATGCAGAATTCCGGCGTCGAGTTTCTCGTGAAGCGCTCGTCCACGCCCGGATACCGCCCACTGTACGGGGCGCCGGCGCTCGTCGTGATATCCTCCGACCCGGAGCGCGGGACGGCAAACGTCGCCGCGGCCGCGGCCACGATGATACTCGCGGCGACCGATCTCGGCCTCGGTTCGTGTTACGTGGGCTCGCCGACGCGCGTGCTGCAGGCGGGCGAAGCGCTTGCGGAACGGCTGAATCTGCCGGCGGGCTTTACGCCGCTCGCGGGCGTTCTGCTCGGCACTACTGACGATCCGGCGCGGTTTTCGCGTGACCGGGCCCCGGCGGATAACGTCACGTTTATCGGGTAAGATTCCAATTGATATTTACTGAAGTCATCATTATACTGCTGCTGACGATAGTCGTTTCAAATATCGTCGACAGCGCTTTCCCCCGGCTGCCGCTGCCGCTGATCCTCATCGTATTCGGCGCGCTGCTTTCGCTGACGGCTGTCACGAATAATCTGAAGCTGGAGCCGGAGATATTTATGGCGTTGCTCGTGGCTCCGCTGCTTTTCCGCGAGTCGGAGGAAGCGGATTTCGGCGCGCTGTGGCGGGTGAGAAAAGCGGTGATCCTGATGGCGTTTCTGCTGGTCTTTATCACGGTGTTCGCGGTCGGGTTTTCCGTAAAAGCCATCGTGCCGGCAGTGCCGCTGGCGGCGTGCTTCGCGCTCGGCGCGATACTCGGCCCCACGGACGCGATCGCTGTCGTGTCGATTTCGTCGCGCGTGGATATCGACGACGGGCTGATGACGATACTGAAAGGCGAGGGCCTTATCAACGACGCGTCGGGCGTTATCGCATTCCGTTTCGCGGTGGCGGCCCTGCTGACCGGCAATTTTTCGTTCGGGGAAGCGGCGCTCGAATTTTTCCTCGTGAGCGTCGGCGGTTTTCTCGCGGGGCTCGTGATCGCCCAACTGAAACTTTCGGTTATGAGCAAACTCAAACGCCTCGAGATACGCAATAACGCCGCGTATATGCTGATCGAAGTGATCACGCCGTTCGTCTGCTATTTTCTCGCGGAGGAAATCGGCGTTTCGGGCATTATCGCCGCGGTGACGGCGGGCATCCGGCAGAGCCTCCACGTCGATCACGTGGACCGTTATCAGGCGGAATTTAGCATCTTCAAAAAGTCGATATGGCAGATGCTCACGATCACGTTCAACTCCATCGTCTTTCTGCTGCTCGGGCTGCAATTGCCCGGCATTGTGCGGGACGTGCTGGCTTTCCCCGGCGTGCCACTTATTTACGTGCTGCTGATCGGCCTGTTCGTCACGGCGATGGTGCTGGCGGTGCGCTTTGTCAGTTCGCTCATCTTTTCGGGCCGGGCGATAGCGAGCGCCGCCGGAGCTTCGGCAGCGGGAGCCGCGGACGATTCCGCCGGCGGGCAAAGCAAAGCGCGGCAAATTCTCGGCATGATGCGCCACAGCCTGATATTGACGCTGTCCGGCGTCAAGGGCACGGTCAGCCTTGCGACGGCGTTTTCGCTCCCGTTCTACTTCGTCAAGGGCGAGGACTTCCCGCAGCGGCCGTTCCTGCTGCTTATCACCGCTACGGTCATCATTACCTCGCTGCTGCTTGCCGTGATAATCCTGCCGCGGATCGCGAAAAAGCAGGGAAACGCGTTGCGGAACGAGAAGCGCATTATCGTGCTGAACAAGGTGCTCGACGAGCTGCATCCCGACAGCGTGGCGTACTCGAACGCCATCGTGATGAATGTGAACCAGCGCATCAAGGAGCTTGCGCGCGAGGACATGAAGCCGAAGGAACGCAAGGAATTGAAGCGGCTGATGGAGCTCGAATATAATATCGAGAAGGATCTGATCGACGAGAAACGCGCCGCGGGCGAGATGTCGGAGAACGATTACCAGACCTATCTGCGCCTCCTCGCCGTTATGCATAAGCTGACGAACAAGCCGCTGACCGGCGGGATCGGCATGAGAAGCGTGTTCTTTCGCGGAGGGTTTGACGGCGCTTTGCGCGGCGGCAAGAAACACGCGGAACGGAAGGCCGAATGGCGCAAAATGCACGGGAAGGAACGCGCCGAAGTTTTCGAGGCGATGTGGAAGTCGCTCGATTCGGTGAAGAATATCTTTTGGGATAATACCTCGTTTATTATTGAGGAGCTTCGCGCGCAGGAGGGCGCGGGATCGTCCGCGGCGGTGAGCGAGGTGGTTTCCGAGCGCATCGATATGGCGAACCGGGTGGTGAGCCACGTCTTCGGCGGCGTCGCGGGCGCGCAATTCCACGACGATTACGACAAGGAGCTGCTCGGCTGCTACACGCTGGAGCGCGCCGTTATCGACAAATTCGAGGCGGAGGGCCTGCTCGAGTGCGACGAGGCGGACGCTATGCGCGTGGACGTCAACATGCTCGAAACCTACACCATCGAGGACAAACACCGCGCGGATATCGTGAAACTGCTTGCCGCGGTGAGCAAACGCCGCGGCCGGAAGCGGCATCGCCGGTAGGATCGTGTAATTGCGCGAGTTGCTTTTTGGTTTGGGCGCATGGGGCTGTGTTGAAGTGGAATGAGGCGTCGCTATTGTTAAAATTTTAACAATAGGGGCGCTTTAAGCATAAAGGAACAGCCCCACCGGGCTCTCCGGGGCTTCGCGTTCGCTTCGGCCCCGGCGCTTACGGCGAGCGCAGGGGTTGTAAGTTGCTGCGTTCCCTCACTCCCGATGTCATCTTTCGGCTCCGTCCGCGCCGTGACTGCTGCGCACCCCTCCGATCCCTTGGCAGAGGTACAGGAGCTTTGCCTGTTTTACGCGGCTGCGCCGCATTGTAATGTAAAACAGGACAGCGAAACGAGCGCAGCGAGTGGAGGAGTGAGCGCAGCGAACGTTAGCCCGTGGCGCTCTACCGTGCGCGGGAAAGGCGAGAAAAATAAACGTCCCGCCCGTCCTCCTACGGCGAACCGCTCTATCTCACGCCCCACACAAAGCGCGAGAAGCAAAACTACGTAAGCATCCTCTCCGTGCCGTCCCCGTTTTTCTTATCCCAATTTGATCGAACCCGGATTCCAACATTTCGCATCACGTGTGACATTTTTGCGAATTTAGCCACTTCGTGGTTTTTGGTTGCCGCATATTTCATCTCATTTTATAGTCTTTTTAATTTCGTTATAACTCTCATGACGTGACGGTAGACGGCATGATGGGTGCGCTCGCGTTAAACTTTGTTTTCTCGCTTTCTTGTGGCGCGCGTGCGGTAAACGGGTACGCCGGAGAGAGGACGGGTGTGCCCGGTGCCTTGCCCGCATGTTTTCGCGCACGGTAGACGGCATGATGGGTGCGCTCGCATTAATCTTGTTATCTCGCTTTCTTGTGGCGCGCGTGCGGGAAACGGGTACGCCGCAGGAGGATACGCGTGCTATTTCTTTTCTCGCCTTTCCCGCGCAAGGGATAGGAGGGGTGCGGTAGCAGCCCCGCGCAGCGGGACCAGAGCGAAGCGCAGCCCCGGATAGCCCGGTGGGGCGCTAGCCCCATGCGCCCGCATCATTATCCCGATCAAATGGAGGCGCAAGGGATTTGTTATGAAACGTTTGAGCGCGGGACTTCATATGATATAATATACAATGATTATGGTATAATAGGAAACCATACCGCGAGAGGAATATGTATCCGTCCTGCCGCGGGGCG
>JAISEX010000291.1 GCA_031263875.1 Eubacteriales Family XIII. Incertae Sedis bacterium
ATCACCCGCGCGCCTCCCAACCGCGAGAGAACAAACCGACATAGGCATTCTCACCATGCTGTTCCCCGCCGCTCGGCTGCGCCTCGCTCCCCTGTGCGGGCAAAGCCCACGCCCCGCCCGTCCTACCACGGCGACCCGGCCCATCACCCGCGCGCCTCCCAAAAGCGAGAGAACAAAACGACACGGGCATTCTCATCATGCCGTCCCCCATCTCCCCACATCATCTGCCGCATTTCCCCTTCGGGCAGATCATCGGCGCGCCGCTGACGGGATCCGCGACAACGAGCGAATCCAGCGCAAAGACGTCCCGCGTCAGGTCGGCCGTTATGATCTCGCGCGGAAAACCGCTCGCGACGATTTCGCCAAGCCGCATCGCAAACAGGTGATCCGCGTATCGCGCCGCAAGGTTCACCTCGTGCAAAACCATCACGATCGTGATCCCGCGCTTTTGGTTGAGCCGCAATAACATGTCGAGAATTTCGACCTGATGGGCGATGTCGAGATAGGTCGTGGGTTCGTCGAGCAGCAATATGTCCGTCTGCTGCGCGAGCGCCATCGCGATCCAGACGCGCTGCCGCTGGCCGCCGGAAAGCTCGTCGATGCACCGGTCCGCGATATCCGAAATGTTCATCGCGTCCATCGCGTCGGACACGGCGTTGGTGTCGGCCTCCGTCCAGCCTCGGAAAAATTTCTTATGCGGAAATCTCCCGCGCCCCACGAGATCGCTTACCGTGATCCCGTCCGGCACGATCGGCGATTGCGGCAGGAGGCCAAGATTTTGCGCGAGTTTTTTCGTCGGAATGGAATCGATGCGTTTCCCTCCGAGCGTAATTTCGCCCGACATCGGCTTCAGAAGCCGCGCCATCGCCTTGAGCAGCGTCGACTTCCCGCAGGCGTTCGCGCCGATAAAGATGCTCACATTTCCTTCGGGAATGGACAGACTGACATTCTTCACGACCGGCGCGCCGCCGTACCCGATCGTCGCGTCGTTGATTACCAAACTGTTCACTGCATTGCTCCTTTTCTATTCTTATCCGCATGTGATTTGGGCGCATGCGGCACGCGGGAATGACATTGTGCGTAAAGCGGGCCGGTTCTCCGCACGGGCATTCACAAAAACGGTTTCTCACGTGCCGCACCGGGCTCTCCGCTGCAATTCCGCTCATGCCATTGTCGTCATTCCTGTTTCCGCTCCGGAATCCTCTTGACCAAGGTGCCTATGCGAGCGTAGTCTGCGGAATTTTCGCTGCTATCCCTTGCGCGTCGCAACGCTGCGCGTTGCTCCCCGTAGGGGGCTCTGCCCCCTCTCGGCGGACTGCGTCTGCTTCGCTTAGGATGTGCGCATAGGATGTGAATCGCTTCGCTCCCAGCTCTCGGCTTCGCCTCGCAGCTGCTTCGCTCATTGCCTCCGTCCTGTCACCCCCGGAGTGGTAATCCGCCGTGCTGTTCAGCACGGCTCCAATGAGGGGAAGTGCCTTCCCCTCAAACTCCCTTTGGGCGCTGCTTCGCATCGCTTCTTATGCGGGCAAAGAACACGTCCCGCCCGTCCTACCACGGCGAACCGGTCTATCGCCCGCGTGCCTTCAAAAACGAGATGGCGAAACGACACGGCCATTCTTACCATGCCGTCCCCTATATCGCCCCGCCTTTAACATTCTGCCGTACCAGCAAAAACACCAAATACGGCGCTCCCAAAATCCCCGTGATCGCCCCCACCGGAAACCGCGTGTCAAACGCAAACTGCCCGATAAGATCGGAAGCGAGAACCAGCACCGCGCCCACAAGCGCGGACGGCACCGCCTCCGCCCGCCCGTCGCCCGTCAGCCTCGCCGCGATCGGCCCGGACAGGAACGCGACAAACGCGATCGGCCCCGTTACGCTCGTTGCGAAAGCCGAGAGCCCCACCGCAGCGACGGTGAGCAGCAGACGCGTTTGTCCCACATTGACGCCCAGCGCCGTTGCCGTGTCATCTCCGAGCACGAACATCCGCACGCGCGGCGACAGCAAAACGATAACGCCGCCGAACACGACGACGGATATAATGAGGGGCGGAAGCTCGGCCATTTTCGTCCCGTTCAGGCTGCCGGAAAGCCAACGCATCGCGACCGGCACGTCGTACTGCGACGCGCGAACCAATATGTATGAGATCACGGCATGCATCATCGCGCCGATCCCGATCCCGATAAGGATCAGCCTCCCGCCGCCGAACGCCCCGCCGCCGGACAGCAGATAAATCACTATGGCGACGAGCAGGCCAAAAGTTACCGCCGCGGCCGAAACCTCCGCGCCGTTCAGTTTCAAGATAAGCATACAGAAAACCGCCGCCGCGCTCGCGCCGCTCGTTACGCCGATAATATCGGGGCTCGCGAGCGAATTTCGCAGCATCGACTGAAACGTCGAACCGGAAAGGCCGAACGCGATCCCCGCAAACACGCCCGAAAGCATGCGCGGAAGCCGCAGCGTCATCACGGCAAAGGTCGCGCCTCGTATCTGCTCGCCGCGCAGAGCGCCGATCACCTCGGAAAGCGGGTAGACCGTGCTCCCCATAATCAGCATCAGCACCGCCAATATGACGATCGTCACGGCAAGAACCGAGCATATAATGTTTCTCCGCGTTGCGCGCCGTTTGCGCTGTGTGATGATACTGTTCGCGCTCATAATGCACGCACCTTTGAGCGGTCGGCGATAAGGACGAGGATCGGAGCGCCGATAAACGCGGAAATCAGGCCGGCTTCGATTTCCCCGGGGCTTCCGACGATCCGTCCAACCGTATCGGCTAACAGCAAAATGCTCGCGCCGGTCAATGCCGACAGCGGCAAGACATACCGTAGATCGGGCCCGACGATAAGCCGGACGGTATGCGGAGCGACCAGTCCGATAAACCCGATCGGGCCGGCGAGCGAGGTCGTCGCCGCGCACAGCAACACGCCGGCGGCAGCGCCCAAAAGACGCGTCCGCGTCGTTTTGACACCGAGGCTGGCGGCAACGTCGTCACCGAGAGCCAGCGCGTTGAGCGAACCGGCCCCGCATATCCCCATGACCGCGCCGATCACGATCAGCGGCAAAATCGACAGTATTCCGTCAAACGTCGCGCCGCCGATCCCGCCGGACTGCCAAAAACGAAACGCGTCCATACTGCTGGAACGCGGCAACAGTATCAGGCTTACCAGCGACGACAGCGCCGCGCTTATCGCGGTTCCCGCGAGCGCAAGTTTTATCGGCGTCGCGCCGCCGTGCCCGAGAGAACCCACGGAATAGACAAAAACGGCCGTGACCGAAGCGCCGAACAGCGCGAAAGCCATATATTGCGGTAGCGATCCGATGTCGAAAAACGCGATGCCCACGACGATCGCGAGCGCCGCGCCCGTATTCACGCCCAGAATACCGGGGTCGGCCAAAGGATTGCGCGTAACGGCCTGCATCAGCGTTCCCGACAGCGCGAGAGCGCACCCCGCGACCAGCCCGAAGACCGTTCGCGGAATGCGTTCATGGACAACCAATTCTCCCATGGTAAAGCCGGCATTCTTTGTGACGCCGCCGATGATTTCGGCCAGTGTGACCGGACGCGATCCCAGCGACAGCGACAACGCGATGCAGACGAGAAGGAGACCGATGCCCGCGGCTAGCAGCACGCGGCGACCGGCATGGCTGCGCGAATTCATTTGACCTTATCAGCCGCCTTTGCAATGGTTTCCACGTACTCGTCGATGGTGTAAGGTATCGAGAGGGCGCTCGGCGTCTGCGCCGCCGCTAAGGGGCTTTCGCTAAAAGTAACGACCGCTCCGTTCTTGACGGAGGGAATAGACCCGATCAGCGGATTCGCCTGAAGCGTGGCGAGCAGATCGCTGCCATCGCCCGACGCCCACGTAAGCAGGATATCGATATCCGTCAGTTGGTCCGCGTTTTCCGCCGAGACCTGGAGGAAGAACGTTTCAGCGCCTTCCGCGAGCTTTTTAACGCTCGGCGCAACGCCCAGCCCAAGATCCTCGAGGAACGCCGCGCGCGGATCGCCGGAGGTATAGAGCGAAATGGTGGAGAGATCCGTCGGGTCGAAATACGCAAACGCCGCCGTCTTTCCCGCAAGCTGCGGATATTTTGCGACGGCCTCAGCAATAAGAGCGTCTAATTCCGCCACCAATGCCTCACCTTCGGTTTTCAGCCCCAGCGCCGTCGCGTTGATTTTTATCTGGTCGCGCCACAGCGTCTGCCACGGATTTTGCGGATAGGCGACCACCGGAGCGATCGCCGAAAGCGTATCGTAATCCTCCTGCGTCAGCCCCGAATAAGCCGCTAAAATCACGTCCGGCTCCGTTTCGTTTATCGCTTCAAAATCGAGCCCGTCCGTATCGTTGAACACGACCGTCGTGTCCGCGCCGCCCAGCTCAGCTATTTTTTCTTTCGTCCAAGGCAAAATATTTCCCCCGTCCGTAACGCCGTAATTCGACTCCGATATCCCCACCGGTAAAATCCCCAGCGCGAGCGGCGTATCCTGATTGCCCCACGAAATCGTCACGACGCGTTCGGGCTTGCTTTCAATAACCGTCTGCCCGAAAGCGTGTTCAATGGTCACCGGCGTCCAAGCGGCGTCGGCATCCGGCTTGTCGGTCGCCGCGTCGTCCGATTTTGACGTACACGCTATCAGCCCTACGCTGAGGATCAGCGCGAGAAGAAGCAGCGCGGTAGTGTAAAGTTTATGCATGTTCAGTTCCCTCCATGTAAATCACTCCGGGTTAGCTTTTGCTAACCCTGCTCGTTAAAAATAGTTAGCAGAAGCTAACTTTGAATTATTATAAAACATTCTTATTACGTTGTCAATCACTAGGCCAATATTATTGTTTTCAACAGTTTTGTGCTTCAATAACCCGGGCGCATGGGGCGCTCAAAATAATTTTGTGCGTAATCCGTGGGACAGTTCTCCGCGCGGGTATTTACAAAAAACAGTTTCTTATTTTTGAGCGCCCCACCGGGCTATGCCTGTTTTACGCGGCTTCAGCCGCAGTGTAAAACAGGACAGCGAAACGAGCGCAGCGAGTGGAGGAGTGAGCGCAGCGAACGTTAGCCCATGGCGCTCTACCGTGCGCGGGACAAGCGCGCCATTCCGTGCCGTCATGATAAAGTCTGTCACTACGGGTTTAAGCCGCACCCCCTGTGCGGGCAAAGTATCTCACGCGCCCGTCCTCCATACGGCGTAGTGCTTTACTGCACGAACGACAACAAACGCGAGAAACAAACCGAACACGGGCATTCCTACCACGCCGTCATCCTGCCGCCATCCCGATTCTCCGGAGTTTTACCGGCAAAAACAAAAATATTTCCGGGAACCGCCCTGCGCTTCGGCTCCGTGTGCGGGCACACCGCCGGGGGGGGGGGGGGGGGGGGGGGGGGGGGGGGGGGGGGGGGGGGG
>JAISEX010000298.1 GCA_031263875.1 Eubacteriales Family XIII. Incertae Sedis bacterium
CGGTGGGGCACGCAGTGCCCCATGCGCCCGAATTTTAAAATGGTGACCGATAGTATGTGAACAAGGAGAAATTCTATGGACTGGAAGCAAGTTTATAATGAGAGAAAAACGACGGCGGATGAGGCCGTCCGCCGCATCGAAAACGGCAGCCATGTGGTGCTGGCGCACTGCGTGGGCGAGCCGCCGACGCTGACGCGCGCGATGGTGGACAACCGCGAGCAGTATGAGAACATAACGATTCATCACATGGTGCGTCTCGGGCCGCTCGATTTTGCGACGCCCGGATACGAAAAGCATTTCCGCGTAGAGCCGTGGTTTTCCGCGGCGAATGCCCGCGCGGCGATACTTGAGGGCCGCGGCGATTTTGCGCCGGTCTTCTTCCATGAGGTGCCCATCCTTATCAGAAAAGGGCGTGTCGGCTGCGACGTCGCGCTTGCGCAGTGCAGTCCGCCGGACGCCCACGGCTATGTCAGCCTCGGCACTTCCGTCGATTACACGCGTCAGGCGATCCGCACGGCGAAATATTCCGTGGCTCAGGTCAATCCGAATATGCCGCGGACGTGGGGCGAGGGCCTCGTGCATGTTTCGGAGTTCGACGCCATCGTCGAGGCGGAGGATCCGCTGTACGAACTGATGCCGCCGACGATTTCCGACACGGAAAAGGCGATCGGCGAACATTGCGCGTCGCTGGTCGAGGACGGTTCCACGCTGCAGCTTGGCATCGGGGGCATTCCGGACGCCGTGATGCTGTTCCTGAAGGACAAGAAGGATCTCGGCATCCATTCCGAGATGATAGCCGACGGAACGCTCGCGCTGTTCGAAGCGGGAGTTATCAATAACAGCAAGAAATCCGAGAATAAGGGCAAGATGACGGTCGCCTTCCTGATGGGGACGCGCGCGCTCTACGACTTTGCGCACGACAATCCCGTCGTCGAGGTCAAGACGGTCGATTATGTCAACCACCCGATCACCATTTCGCGCCAGCACAAGATGATAAGCATCAACAGCGCGATGCAGGTCGATCTGATGGGACAGGTCAACGCCGAAGCCATCGGTTTCAACCAGTTCTCGGGCGTCGGCGGTCAGGTCGATTTCGTGCGCGGCGTCGCGATGAGCGAAGACGGCAAGTCGATTATCGCCATGCCCTCCGTTACCGTTAAAAAAGACGGCACGGTCATATCAAAGATCGTTCCCTTTATCGACGAGGGTGCGCCGGTCACGACCTCACGTTGCGACACGGATTATATCGTTACCGAATTCGGCATTGCCGAAATCAAGGGCAAGTCCCTGCGTCAGCGCGCGCGTAATCTTATCGCGGTCGCGCATCCGGACGCGAGAGATGCGCTGAAAGATGAATTTGAGAAGCGTTTCAAGGAAAAATATTAATAAGATATTGATGCAAAGCATCGAAAGGAGTTAGGTAAATGTTAGCACTGAGAGTAGTACCAAAGGTTTATTATTTTGACACGATCGCCGAGTTTCATGAGGAATTCAAGATCGGCGAACGGGATTTACTCGTCACGAACGAGTGGATATACACGCCGTATGTCGCGCCGCTCGGCGTCAAGACGAACATCGTCTATCAGGAGAAGTTTGGCGCGGGCGAACCGTCCGACGAGATGATCGACGGCCTCGCCGCGGAAGCGAAGAAGTACGATTACGACCGCATTATCGCGCTTGGCGGCGGCACGATCGTCGATATCTGCAAGATCCTCGCGCTCGACGTGCCGGAGAAATCCGTCGATTTGTTCACGGGCGCGGTCCCGCCGAAGAAGGTCAAGGAGCTCGTCGTTATCCCGACCACCTGCGGAACGGGTTCGGAAGTGACGAACGTCGCCATCGCGGAGCTGAAGAGCTTGCACGTGAAGAAGGGCATCGCGGTCGAGGAAACATACGCGGATATCGCCGTGCTGATTCCCGAAACCATGAAGGGCCTGCCGTACAAGGTCTTTGCGACTTCGTCGGTCGACGCCCTGATCCACGCGGTCGAGAGCTTCCTTTCGCCGAAGGCGTCGCCGTTCACGGAAATGTATTCGCGCGCCGCTATCAAGATGATCCTCAAGGGATATAAGGCGATGGCTGAAAAGGGCGAGGACGAGCGTCTGAACCATATGAAGGACTTCGTGCTGGCGTCCAATTACGCGGGTATCGCGTTTGGCAACGCGGGCTGCGGGGCCGTTCACGCGCTTTCGTATTCGATCGGCGGAGCGTTCCACGTGCCGCACGGCGAGGCGAACTATCAGTTCTTCACCGCGGTCATGAAGGCTTATGTCGCGAAGAATCCGGGTGGGAAGATCCAGCGCCTGACGAAGATCATCGCGAAGGTGCTCGGTTGCGCCGATGACGCGAGCGCGTACGATTACCTCGACGAATTCCTCGGAAAGCTCATCGAGAAGAAGCCGCTGCGCGACTACGGCATGGTAGAGCCGCAGGTCGACGAATTCACGAAGTCGACGGTCGACAATCAGCAGAGGCTGCTTGCGAACAACTACTGCTATCTCGACGACGCGGAGCTGAGAAAGATTTTCGCCGACTTGTATTAGAAGAACGCCCGGTGACCGCTGAAACTATCGGCGGCCGCGTCCGGTTTGGGCGCATGGGACTGTCCTGAAATAAATGAGATGCCCCAATTGTTGAGTTTTCAACGATTGGGGCGTTTTGAATATGATAAGACAGCCCCACCGGAGCCTGTTTTACGCGGCTTCAGCCGCAGTGTAAAACAGAGCATGAGGCTCCGCATTCGCTCCGGCCGCTTCGCGGCTGCTGCGCACCCCTCCGATCCCTTGCGCGGGAAATGCGGGCACGGTACGCGGCCCATCCGTCCTTCACGCGGCGTCCCCGTTACCACACGCACGGCAAACGGAGCGAGAAGACGACTTGGCGCGGCCATTCTCACAATGCCGTCACCGCAAATTTTCCGCCGTAGCCAATTACACATTACCAGAACCAAACGGGCGGGCCCTGCGGCGCCGCCCGTTTTTCGCGGCGCTACGCGACTTCCTGATCCGCCGCTTTCTCCGCCTCAGATTCCTTGCTCGGCCACTGCAAGAACTGCACGCGCTCGCCCGTTACGCTGATAGGATACCGTTTGATACCCGCGGAGTCCGTGTAGATATCCGAACGCATCCTGCCGCTGACTCCCGCGAGAAAGCCCTTCCGCAGATACTTCTCGCAATTCTCCGCCTGGTTCCCGAACACGGTAACGCGGATAAAGTCCGACCGGTCCTCCTTCGAAAAGGTGTCGTCGATGGCGAGGGTGAACTGGCAGATGCTGCGCCCCTCGTTTGTGTGCCTCAGCTCCGGATCCTTGGTAAGTCTGCCAATAAGGTTGACGTTGTTCATTAGCTTTTCCTCCTTTGAACATCATAATCTCTGCGGCGCAACGTGTCCCGTATCAAAACCATGTGCTTGCTAGTGTGGAACAGGCTGCGCCATATGTAAAATATAACAATATTATATATTGCGCAAGCATGTATGTCAATACTTAACATTAATAAGTTTTTCTTATTACAAAGACATGGAAATACAGACCGCGTAAAGGGGGACGACCGGCCGAAAAATGCGCGTTGAAATTCCCGAAAAGCAGGGTGTATAATCGTACTGAAAGCCGATGATACTGATAATGAAAGCGAGGAAACCGCGATGTTCCGAGAGATGAGAAGAAGCAAGCAACTGCTGCCCGCGGATGAAACCGCCGCCGTTATGAACCGGTGCACGAACGGCGTACTCGCGTGCCTGGGCGACGAGGGTTATCCCTACGCGGTTCCGCTCAGTTACGTGTTCCACGAGAACAAAATCTATTTTCATTCGGCAAAGACCGGTCACAAACTCGACGCGATTTCGAGAAACCCCAAGGTCTCGTTTACGGTGGTTGATGAGGACACGATCGTGAGTCAGGAATATACCTCATATTTCCGCAGCGTCATCGCGTTCGGCAGCGCGCGGATCACCGAAGGCGACGAACGCCAGAGAGCGTTTGCGGCCCTTGTCGAAAAGTATTCCGGGGATCAGCCCGAGGCGGATAAACACAAGGAAGTCGCCGCTTGCGGGCAGGCGCACGTCATCGCGATCGACATCGACCATATTACCGGCAAGCAGGCGAAGGAGTATGCTGAACGGTAAGCGTAGGCAAGCGGGTCGTTTTTATAAAGAGGCGTGGCGGAGCGGGAGCTAGACGCACTGCGTAGGTGGCATTACGGCCCCTGAAAAATAAGTAAAAATAATATCGAGAAAATCTTTCTAAAATATTGACAGGTTCATAACCATGATGCATAATAATATTATTCAAACGAATGTCGTTCCTTTCGAGCAGCGATGTTCATATAGGGGAGAAAATCCCCTCAGTTGATTTTTGGGGTTGTCAGTTTTCGAACTGATGACCCTTTTTACGAAAGGGGCGGCTATGAACAAAGTGATGGTGTTTATTGATTTTGAGAATTTTAATATCGCGAAAATGAACTATTATCGCAAACTGCATGGTTCAGAACTTGATATGAGTAAAACGCCGAAGGTTGATTTTGTATGCCTCGCCCGCGAGTTGGCGGGGTTGCTTTCTGACGGACATAAGCTCATAAAAACATTTTTATTTGCGCCCAAGCCGGATGATTTTTTGATGCAAGACGAGAAGCGGAAAAAAGCATATGAATGGATTAGCAGCCACCGGAATATGGATTATCTCACCATCATTGAGGGTACTCATTCCGCCCGCCCCGCTCCGGGATGAAATTACGCAAAGATGATGATTACTGATAACAAGACTTTTTATGTAAATGAGAAGGGTACCGACGTTAATATAGCGGCGCATTTGATAACAAAGGCTTTTCTTGGCGGATATGACACGGCAATTGTCGTAAGTGGTGATACTGATTATATTCCTGTGTACGATATTCTTAATACAATTGGAAAAACATTGATCGTGGCGGGGGTCAACGGGCAGAATTTAATGAAATTTAAAGACCGTACGGATAGGCAGATAATTATGGATAATGATTTTTTCAAAAGATGCCAAAGGAGCGAGAGATAAACGCGCTGTGTCGGTGGCATTACGGCCCGTAAGCAGTGAGCATAAATAATACTATTATGGGAATTGGCACTCTCATTGCGCGAGTGCTAATTTTGTTGTATAATAAAAAGAGATAAAAAATATACCGTGGCGAACGTTGCGGCGGGGGTCCGCAATGAGGGATTTTACGGAGGCGGCACGGGAAGGTTGCGAAGGTGACGCGCAAGCAGAGCAATGCGATGCAGCCCGAGGCAAAGATGGGAACGAGGCGAAGCCGAGCGATGCGCACGAGAGAGCGGCCCGGGCCGGCAATGAGAGATTTTGCGGAGGCGGCACGGGAAGGTTGCACATGTCCCGCGCAAGGGATAGTAGCGGAAATTCCGCGGAGAATATGTCGGTATAAATTCCTCTATTGAAGGGATTTCGGGACGAGTCCGGAATGACGACGATGGCATGAGCGGAATTGGAACGGATAGCCCGGTGGGGCCCCGCCCCATGCGCCCACGGTAAAATCAGGTGACAGCAGGGTTTGAGAGGTTGCCGGAACAGGATTCTTGAGAGTGAGGTGAGAGAATGGATTTTGAAAAATTTACGAAGAACGCGCAGATGGCGATGATCGAGGCGCAGAACGCGGCGATAGAGATGGGCCATCAGCAGCTCGACGGCGAGCATATAGCGGTGGCGCTCCTGACGCAGAACGACGGGCTGATCCCGCGGATATTGAAACTTCGCGGCAAAGAGGCTGCGGATGTGGTGCGGGAGGTGGAGGCCGAGTTGGACAAGCTGCCGAAGGTGAGCGGCGGCGGGAGCGAGGGCCTGTATTCGACGCGTCGCGTCGGTCAGTTGCTCAGTTCCGCGGAAAAGATCGCGAAGGAATTCAAGGACGATTTTATCAGCGTGGAGCATCTGTTTCTCGCGCTTATCGCCGAGAGGAACACGCCGACGGCGCGGATACTGAAGGAAAACAATATAACGCGTGAGAATTTTCTCGAGGAACTGATGACGGTGCGCGGGAATCAGCGCATCACGACGCAGAATCCCGAGGAGGGCTACGAGGCGCTGACGAAATACGGGCGCGATCTGGTGCAGCTTGCGCGCGAAGGCAAGCTCGACCCGGTTATCGGCCGGGACGATGAGATTCGCCACACGATACAGATTTTGTCGCGCCGCACGAAGAACAATCCCGTGCTGATCGGCGATCCGGGCGTCGGCAAAACCGCCGTCGTCGAGGGGCTCGCGCAGCGGATACTGAACGGAGACGTTCCCGAGGGCTTGAAGGACAAGACGATATTCGCCTTGGATATGGGCGCGCTGATCGCAGGCGCGAAATTCCGCGGCGAGTTTGAGGAACGGCTAAAGGCGGTGCTGACGGAAATCGAAAAGTCCGAGGGCACGGTGATCCTGTTTATCGACGAGATACACAATATCGTTGGGGCGGGCGCAGGTGAGGGCGCAATGGACGCGGGCAATCTGCTGAAGCCGAAGCTCGCGCGCGGCGAACTTCACTGCATCGGCGCGACCACGCTGGACGAATACCGCAAGTATATCGAGAAGGACGCGGCGCTCGAACGCCGTTTCCAGAAGATCCTCGTGGATCAGCCGACGGTCGAGGATACGATATCGATACTGCGTGGATTGAAGGAGCGGTTTGAGATCCATCACGGCGTGCGGATCACGGACGCGGCGCTGATAGCCTGCGCCACGCTTTCCGACCGGTATATCAGCGATCGGTTTTTGCCGGATAAGGCGATAGACCTGATGGACGAAGCGGCGTCGAAGATACGGACGGAGATCGACAGTATGCCGGCGGAACTCGATCAGATCGCGCGTAAGATAATGCAGCTCGAAATTGAGAAGCAGGCGCTCGGCAAGGAGAAGGACGACGCGTCAAGGGCGCGGCTTGACAATATCGATAAGGAACTCGCGGAGCTGAAAACCGAAAACGACGCGATGCGCGCCCAGTGGGAGGGCGAGAAGAAAGCCATTACAAGGCTGAAGGATACGAAGCAGCGCATAGAGGATATTAAACTCGAAATCGAGGAAGCCGAACGCGCCTACGATCTTGAAACGCTGGCGCAGCTCAAATACGGCACGCTGCCGGAACTCGAAAAGGAGCTTGAGGAAGCGAAAGTCAAGGCCGACGCTGCCGAAGAAAAGCGGCTGTTGAAAGAAGAAGTTACCGAGGAGGAGATCGCCGAAGTCGTGGCGGGCTGGACGGGGATCCCCGTGAGCAGGCTCGTGGAATCGGAGCGGGAAAAACTGCTGCGGCTCCCCGAAATCCTTCATCGGCGGGTTATCGGTCAGGACGAAGCGGTGGATGCCGTGTCGCAGGCGGTGCTCCGGTCGCGCGCCGGCCTCGGCGACGAAAGCCGGCCCATCGGCTCGTTCATCTTTCTCGGCCCGACGGGTGTCGGCAAGACGGAACTCGCGAAAGCGCTCGCGGAGGCCCTGTTCGACAGCGAGAAGAATATGGTGCGCATCGACATGTCGGAGTATATGGAGAAGCACTCGGTGTCGCGGCTCGTCGGAGCGCCTCCGGGTTACGTCGGCTACGAGGAGGGCGGCCAACTGACGGAGGCCGTGCGGCGCCGGCCCTACAGCGTGATCCTGTTCGACGAAATCGAAAAGGCGAGCCCCGACGTGTTCAACATCCTGCTCCAGCTTCTCGACGACGGCAGGCTTACGGACAACCAGGGCCGCACCGTCAATTTCAAGAACACGATCATCATTATGACGTCGAACATCGGCAGCCCCTTCCTGATCGACAATATCAAGTCCGACGGCACCATCGACGAGGACGTGAAGGAGCAGACGATGGAGGAGATGAAGCGTCATTTCCGCCCGGAGTTCATCAACCGGATCGACGACATCGTCGTCTTCTCGCCGCTGACGGAGAACGACATTGTGAAAATTATCGACATCGCCGTGGCGGAGCTCCAGAGCCGGCTGTCGGACAGGAACATTACGCTGAACATCACGGACAACACGAAGCGGTTTATCGCGAACGAAACCTATTCGCCCGCCTACGGTGCGCGGCCGATAAAGCGCTATCTGCAGAAGAATATCGAGACGGAGATCGCCGCGAAAATCGTCGCGGGCACGATCAAGGACGGCGACGAATTCACCATCGATTTCAAGGAATAGGGGGTTTAGTTTGGGGC
>JAISEX010000027.1 GCA_031263875.1 Eubacteriales Family XIII. Incertae Sedis bacterium
CCCGCGCGCGGGACTGTTCGCTGGATTGCTTCGCTTCGCTCGCAATGACATTGTTTTTTGCAAATGCCCGCGCGTAAAGCTATCCCGCGATTACGTATAAAAGCATTTTGAGTGCCCCATGCGCCCCAAACAAAAACGAGTTTTTACACCGCTTCCGAGGGCGTGTCAAACTGGCTGTTGTACAGCTCCGCGTAGAAGCCGCCCGTGGCGAGCAGTTCCTCGTGCGTGCCTTGCTCCACGACGTCGCCCTCGCGCATCACGAGGATCAGATCGGCGTCGCGAATTGTCGAGAGCCGGTGCGCGATAACGAAGCTGGTGCGCCCCTCGATCAGATTGTTCATCGCCTTCTGTATGCGTTCCTCCGTGCGCGTGTCGACGCTCGAGGTCGCCTCGTCGAGTATCAGGATCGGCCGGTCGGCGAGTATGGCGCGCGCGATCGTGAGCAGTTGGCGCTGGCCCTGCGATATGTTTTCCGCGTCCTCGGAGAGCATCGTGTTATACCCGCCCGGCTGCGTCTTGATAAAACGGTGGACGTGGGCGGCTTTCGCGGCTTCTATCACTTCCTCGTCCGTGGCGTCCGGCCTGCCGTAGCGGATGTTCTCCATTATCGTGCCCTTAAAGAGCCACGTGTCCTGAAGCACCATGCCGAAATGCTCGCGCAGGCTCGTGCGTTTTATATCCCGGATGTCCGTTCCGTCGAGCTCGATGCTGCCGCCCGAAACGTCGTAGAAGCGCATCAGCAGTTTGACGAGCGTCGTCTTGCCGGCGCCCGTCGGCCCGACGATGGCGACGGTCATGCCGGGCTTCACGTTTTCGGTCAGGTTGCCGATAATGGTTTTTTCGGGCACGTAGCCGAACTTCACGTGATAAAAATCGACTTCGCCGTTTGCGTCGCCCAAGGCCAGCGCGTCCGGCTTGTCCGCGGTTTCTTCTTCCTCGCTGAGAAATTCAAACACGCGCTCCGACGCGGCCGCCGTGCTCTGCATCATATTCGTTATCTGCGCGAGCTGCGAGATCGGCTGCGTAAAGTTCCGCACGTATTGGATAAATGCCTGGATATCGCCGACGGTAATGGTGCCGCGGAAGGCAAGCACGCCGCCCGAAATCGCGACGCAGACATAGCCGAGATTCCCGATAAAATTCATGATCGGCATCATCAGGCCGGAGAGGAATTGGCTCTTCCACGCGGAGGCAAAGAGGGTATTATTCGTTTCCGAAAATTCGGCTTTCGAACGTTCCTCGTGATTGAACAGCTTCAGAATGGCGAGCCCGCCGATGCTTTCCTCCACCTGCCCGTTGATGCGGCCGAGATAATCCTGCTGGCGGTTGAAATGCTTCTGGCTTATCCGCATCACGATGACGAGCAGGACCATCGACACCGGCAGGATGATAAACACGATGCCCGTCATCAGCGGACTGATAGACAGCATCATCACGAGCACGCCGATAATGGTCGTGACGCTCGTGATCAGCATCGTGACGCTCTGGTTCAGCCCCTGTATCAGCGTATCGACGTCGTTTGTGATGCGCGAGAGGACGTCGCCGATGCTGTTGCCCTCGAAATATTTCATCGGCATCCGGTGAATCTTCGCGGATATTTCGGTCCGCATGCGCAGGCCGGTTTTCTGCGTTACCGCGGACATGATCCAGCCCTGAATGCCCATGAAGAACGAGGACACCAGATAGAGCGCGAGCAGCCCGAGCAAAATCATGCCGATTTTATGAAAGTCGATGCCGCCGCCGTCGGTGAATTTCGACACGAGCCCGTTGAACAGCTCCGTTATCGCCGTGCTGAGTATCTTCGGCCCGATAATGGAAAACACCGTTCCGCACATGGCGAAGACGAGCACGGCTATCAGCGACGTCCGGTAATGGCTCATGTATTTCAGCAGCATTTTGATGGCGCCCTTGAAATCCTTCGCCTTTTCGGTGGGCGCCATATTACCGGGACCTCCGGGGCCGCTGAATCTGCGGGAGCGCTTCTGTTTGATTTTTGTGTTGTCAGCCATTTGTTCTTCCTTTTATCTGTTTGTTATCACGTAATCTCATGTGTTTTCGTCGTGTAATCTGTTTCATGCCGTGTCAGGCTTTTTGCTTGACGGTGTGTGTCGCAAGCATTTTACTTGACAGTGCGTTCCGCAAGCGAATTACTTGACAACGCGTTCCGCAAGCGTTTTACTTGACAGTGCGTTACGCAAGCGTTTCACTTGACAATGCGTTCCGCAAGCGTTTTACTTGACATCATATTATGCAAGCGTTTTGCTTGACAACGCGTTCCGCAAGTAAATTACTTGACATCGTGTCCCGCAAGCATTTTACCTGACAGCATTTTGCGCATGTCATGCTAGCTCGCCAGTTCCGCTTCGCTGAGCTGGCTGGTGGCTATCTCGCGATAAACTTCGCAGCTTTCGAGCAGTTCCCTATGCGTGCCGACGCCCGCGATCTCACCTTCGTCGAGCACGATTATCTTATCCGCGCCGAGTATCGTGGAAATGCGCTGCGCGACGATTATAATCGTCCGGTCGCCGAGAGTTTGTGAGAGAGCTTTCCGCAGAGCCTTGTCCGTCCGGTAATCGAGCGCCGAGAAACTGTCGTCGAAGATAAAGACTTTCGGATCCTTCGCGACGGCTCGCGCTATCGAAAGACGCTGCTTTTGGCCGCCGGAAACATTCGTCCCGCCCTGCGAGATGGCGCTTGCAAATCCCTCGTCCTTCGCCTCGATAAATTCCGTGGCCTGCGCTATCTCCGCGGCCTTCTCCATCGCTTCGTCCGTGACGCCCTCATAATCGGAAAACTTGATGTTCGATGCGATATCGCCGCTGAACAGCACGCCTTTCTGCGGCACCACGCCGAGCAGACCGCGCAGATCGTGCTGACTGATATCGCGCACGTCGACGCCGTCGATCCGTATACTGCCGGAAGTCACGTCGAACATGCGCGGGATCAGGTTTATCAGCGTCGTTTTGCCGCTGCCCGTCGAGCCGATAATAGCCGTGGTTTCGCCGGGCTCCGCCGCAAAGCTGATATTCGTCAGCACGTCTTCCTCCGCGTCCGGGAACCGGAAGGAAACATTATCGAAGACCACCTCGCCGCGCCAATCCGTTTTCTTCACGAGCTCGCCGTCCGGCTTGTCCGTCACCGACTGCGGCATCGCGAGGACTTCGTTCACGCGTTCCGCCGCCACATTCGCGCGCGGCAGAAAGACGGAGATCATGCTTATCATCATAAACGACATGACGATCATGATCGTATACGTGATAAACGCCATCATATCGCCGACCTGCAGATTGCCCGCGTCGATAGTCTTCGCGCCGAACCAGACGACCGTCAGCGAGATGCCGTTCATCGTCAGCATCATAAACGGGAACATCATGCTCATGGCCCGGTTCGTGAAGAGCTGCGTTTTCATCAGCTCGTCGTTCGCCTTTCCGAAGCGTTTCGTTTCGTAATCCTCGCGGCAGAACGCCCGGATCACCGGAAGCCCCGAGAGTATTTCGCGGCTGATCAGATTCAGCTTGTCGATAAGGACTTGGAGCAGTTTGAACTTCGGCATCGTGATGCGTATCAGCCCCACGACGACGATAAGCAGAAAGCCGACCGCCGCCGCCACGATCCAGCCCATGCCGGACCGCGTGCCCGCGACCATGATAATGCCGCCGATTCCCATAATCGGGGCGAACAGCACCAGGCGCATAATGAGTACCAGCGCCAGTTGTATCTGCTGTATGTCGTTCGTACTGCGCGTAATAAGCGAGGCGGCCGTGAAGTGATCCGTCTCGCGCAGGGAGAAGCCGAGCGTCTTGAAGAAGATTTTGCGGCGCAGCTCGCGGCTGATCCCCGCGGCGGTATAGCTCGCGAGGAAGCAGACGGCGATAGCCGAGAGAGCGGAGCCGAGCGTGTAGAGTATCATAATCAGGCCGGCCTTCTTCATGTAATCCATCTGGATGTCCTGCATATCCTTGCCCATCGCCTCGTACTCGGCCTCCACATAGGTAACGGCGGCGGTGTTCACCATCTTGTCGCCGAGCGGTTCGATCCGCTTTTCGGCCTCGCTTCTGATGTCGAGAAGCTGATCCTTGGTAACTGCGCCCGCGGCGTAACCTTGCCGGAGCCGGTCGATGTCAATGGATTGCATGTCGCTGCTTTCCGCGCCGGCGGAGCCCAGCGACCCCGCGGCGAGTATCGTCATGGGCACGCAAAAAACGCTGTCAAGTTTTTCGATTGACGCGTTGTCCGACGCCGAGCCTTTCAAATAATAGATACCGTCGTCGCCTTCTTTATACGCCTTCGTCACGGCGTTCGCGTCCTTTTCGGGCATAAAGAGTTTCAGGTCTTCGAGGCTCTGCTTCCGTATCTCCTTCGGTGTCGCGTTCTCAACGCCGCCCTGCATAATGCCGATGTCGACGATATTGCTCGTGTAATTCGGAAGCGACAGGTCGCATACGGCTTGCACGACAAGGAACGCGACGATCACGACAAGCGTGGCGACGGTTCGTTTTGATTGCAGTAGATATTTAATAACACTCAAGTTGTTGCTCCTTCGTTTAAAATAATTTCAGATTGCTCGTTTCGGCCGGTATTACGCCATCGGGTCATGCGGTACCGTTTTCGTCCGAGCCGTTTTTCCCATGTTCTGGGGGGGGGGGGCAGTGCGATGGGAAACGGATTTGCGCTCGCCGGGCGGAGCATCGCGCCTGCCGCCGCGTTCCCCGCGGCCCCTCCCGCGGGTCGGAGCGCGTTCCCG
>JAISEX010000032.1 GCA_031263875.1 Eubacteriales Family XIII. Incertae Sedis bacterium
CCCGCGCGCGGGACTGTTCGCTGGATTGCTTCGCTTCGCTCGCAATGACATTGTTTTTTGCAAATGCCCGCGCGTAAAGCTATCCCGCGATTACGTATAAAAGCATTTTGAGTGCCCCACCGGGCTCTTCCGGGGCTTCGCTTCGCTTCGGCCGCTTCGCGGCTGCTACCGCACCCCTTCTATCCCTTGCGCGGGGCATATGCAACATTCCGTGCCGTCCCCGCAAAATCTCTCATTGCAGTCCTCGCCGCAATTCCCTGTCATCGTCATCACTGCGGACAAGGGCTGAGAGAATAACGGCACATCATCCCTCAGTTCTCCCCACACCATGCCATCGTCCATCATTAGAGCTTACGCTCAGACGGTGACGGCACCGAAAGCATGCTCCGCCAAATCCTTCATCTCGCCGCTTTTGGCATGCGCGCAATAAACCGCTACGCCGGCATAAGAATGAACGTGCCGCGGACTCCGCCCGCACAGGGGAGCGGGCGCGAGGCGAAGCCGAGTGAGGCCGCGACGCGCAAGGGATAGGAGGGGTGCGAAGCAGCCGCGAAGCGGCCGGAGCCCCGGATAGCCCGGTGGGGCGCTCAAAAAGAGGGAACTGCTTTTTCGCAAATGACTGCGTAAAACCATTCCGCAATCACCCGCAAAAGTATTTTGAGTGCCCCATGCGCCCATATCATGAAAACAAACCGCACATACCCGCTCGCCCCTTTGCGCCGCAATATGATAAAATAAATCATGCACATTTTACTGGGGATCACCGGCGGGATCGCCGCCTATAAATCCGCCGACCTCGCGAACGCGCTGACGAAGCGCGGCCACGCGGTCGACGCCGTGATGACGAAGAACGCGGCGGAATTTATCACGCCGCTCACCATCAGCACGCTGACGAAACGGCGCGTCTATACGGACAGCTTCGAGCGCGTCACGGATTTTGACGTGGAACATATCGGGCTCGCGAAGGCCGCCGAGCTGGTGCTTATCGCGCCCGCCACGGCGAATTTTATCGGCAAGGTCGCGGCCGGCATAGCGGACGACCTGCTGACCACCGTCGTGATGGCGGCGCACAAGAAGCCCGCCGTTATCTGCCCGGCGATGAATACCGCAATGTATGAAAATCCGATTGTGCGGGATAATATCGCGAAGCTCGCGAAGCTCGGTTACCGGTTTGTCGAACCGCGCGAAGCGCTGCTCGCCTGCGGCGACCTCGGCCGGGGCGCGCTCGCCGACATGGAAACCATTCTCGGTTTTATCGAATCTCTGTAACCGCGCCGACGATCAGATCGGCGATGGCTTCCTTCCCCGCGGCGGTTTTATACGTCCCGTTCGCGTCGATCAGATAGCCGGAATGCTTCCCCGCCGACACCGTCCGCATATCGTTCGCAAAGACAAAATCGCAGCCGTTTTTTTCGAGTAATGCCCGGCCCGCCGCAAGCAGCTCGTTCTGCGGCGCGCCGGCGAGCAGCTTAAAACCAACTATCAGCGATTCGGGCTGCAGTTCGCGAAACATCGCGATTATCTTCGGGGTCTTTTCGAGTACCACAACCACATTGTCACGGTCGGACCGGATCTTCGCGCCGTCACCGAGGGGCGGAGCGTTCACGATCAGATCCGCGATTTCATCCGCGCCCGCGCCGCGCGTTTTTATTTCACCGGCAATGCGTTCCGCGAGGATCACGGGATCGGAAACCGCCTTGGTGCGGTAATCGCTGATCGCCATCGAATGGATAATGACGTCGATCCGCTGCGATCCGCAGATCTTGCGCACCGTCCATTCGAGCGATACGGTGTCGTTCGCGATAAGGACCTCAGCCGGCACGGACGGCCGGACGGCGCCCTTGCTGCAGATATAGAGTATCGAATTCGACGGGTCGGCTGCCGCGAAACGATCCGCTATCAGCGCGCCGAGCATGCCCGTCCCGGTATTCGTTATCGCGCGCACCTCGTCGATTTTCTCCGTCGTGCCGCCCGCGGTGATCAGTATATTCATACGCGCCTCCCTGCCGCCTTACGGCTTAAACGAAACGCGAAACGCGCTTCCCGCTCCCTTTGACTTGTCATAAAACAAATGAAATGATGCTTATTTCCATTATATCGAAATCGCGTATCGCCGATAAACTATTCGCTGCAACCGTTGACCTGGCCGCTTTGTAAGTTTTAACGATTTCATATTTCATCTTAACGTATGTCCCTTTCTGTTTCGTGACAAATCTCTTGCGCCCGCGAAGGCATTACGCCGCGCTTCGTTCCGGTACCGCATATCAGAAAAAGATATTTTCGAGCAGCGTAAAGATCGCGTTTATTATCGGCGAGATCACGCGCGACGGAACGTTGAGCACGATCAGTAAAATCAGTATGGGAAAACCCATCGAATAGAGCTGGTTATAGATCGGCTTGTTCCTGAGATTGAACAGTTCGGTCACGATGCCGAAACCGTCGAGCGGCGGCACCGGCAGCAGATTGAATATCATCAGGACGAGATTCATCAGCACGATGTACCACAGCACTATACACACGTAATACACAAATGTGCTGCCCGCCGACGGATCGAGATATTTGAGATACGCGACCTGATTGATAAACCCGCCGAGGGATGTGAAGTTCGTCGCGCCCGTGATCTGCGCGCCCGCGGTGCGGACAAACAGCGAGGCGAGCCCCATAAAAATAAACGCGAAGACGAAATTCGTCGCGATGCCCGCCACGTCCGTAATCAGATTCGAGCGGCGCGAATTCCGAAACGCGTAGGGGTTCACCTCCACGGGCTTGCCCCAGCCGAAGCCGATCAGCAGCAGCGCGACAAAACCGATCGGGTCGATGTGCCGGAGCGGATTCAGCGAAACGCGCTTCTGGTACTTCGGCGTCATATCGCCGAGCTTGTACGCCGCGAGCGCGTGCGCGTATTCGTGCACCGTAATGCCGATAATAATACCGGGGATAAGCAGCAGCATATCGATCAGCCAACCGAGCGGGTCGCTGAAAAAGTTGTTGTTCATGATCGACCGGACAGCGAGTATCACTATCAGTACGACCGTAAATAGATTATCTTTAAAAAATCTTCCCATATAATTAGTGTCCCTTCTGTTCGAGCGCGTAGCGGTGCTCCACAAAGCCCCGCGCCGTTCTGCCGGAACGCCCGCCGTGACGTATCTCCCACGTCATCGCGGCGCTGTCAAGCTCATCGCCTGACAGGGCAAGCCCCGCCTCCGCAGCGAGCCCCCGCACGATCTCAAGATACTCCCGCTTGTCGGGAGCCTCATAGACGATGGTCAGCCCGAAGCGGTCCGCCAGCGATTTTTTCTCCTGAAGATTGTCGCGCAGATGCACGTCGTCCTGCGTCTCGCGATCCTTCCACACCTCTTTGACGATATTACGCCGGTTGGACGTGACGCACACGATCCAGTTGGTTTTCGCGGACGTAACGCGCCCCTCTATCGCGGATTTAAACGCCTTATACTCGTTCTCGCCCTCGTCGAACGACAGGTCGTCGATAAAGAGCAGGTACTTGAGCCCGCGGCCGGATATCAAATCGATAATCTTCGTTATCTCGCCGAGCCGCGCTTTCGGCAGTGAGATCAGTTTCAGCCCCTTGCCGGCGAACCTGCTCAGCAGGGCTTTGACGGAAGACGATTTTCCGGTCCCGCTGTCGCCGTATAATAAAACGTTTGACGCGGGAAGCCCCGCCATCAAGAGTTCGGTATTTTGGATAAGCCGCGCCTTCTGCCGTTCATATCCGATAATCGAATCCATGGTCACGGACGAATCGTGCCGCACGGGCGAGAGCGAACCGTCCCACGAAAACGCCGCCGACGCCTCGAATATCCCCGAGCCGTAGCAGCGGTAATAGTCCGCGAGCGCCGTTACGCTGTCCTGCTCGGTTTCCGCGCTCAGCGCCGCGTGGATATGCTGCCGCTGCGCTTCCTCGGCCATTCGCAGAGCGCCGATATTTTCCGAACCGGAACGTATGCCCGTCTGCGCTTCTACCGCCCGCGCCAGCGCCGCAAAATCGAAGCGGTACAGAAACCTCACGACCCTGAGTTCCTCGGCGGCAAGCGCGTCTATGTTCTCGTCGCTTGCGCCCTTCTCCGCCATGCGGCTGAATATATTATCCGCGGAGCCGGTTATACCCGCGATATAATGCTGCCATACAGTTGCCGAAATACCGCCCCGCGCGGAGATCCCCTCCCCGACATGAGCCGCTTCCAGCAGCGACCGCTGCACCTCGTAATAATCCGCCGCGCTCACCGTTTCTTCTGCCACCGGCGAAAACGGCGTGTTACGGTAAACCAACTGCTGAAACAGAGCGCACGTCTTTCGGACGAGCGCTTCCTGTTTGAATCCTTCATAGAGTATCAGTTGGTCTAAGCCTTTTTCTTTCATTCAATACGTATCCACCGGCCGGTTGTAGAGCGGATGCTTTGTCGTCAGATCCGCGACGATCTCCCGCGCGCGCCGCGTCCATTGCTCGTCACCGCCGTGATTCAGCACCATCTCGATGGCCTCCGCCGTGCGCGCCGTATCTTCCTCTTTAAAGCCGCGCGTCGTCAGCGCCGGCGTGCCGAGCCGGATCCCGCTCGTAACGGTCGGCCCGTTCGGGTCGTTCAGCACCGCATTCTTATTCGTCGTGATATTCGCGTCATCGAGCCACCGCTCGGCTTCCTTGCCCGTTATGCCCTTATTTATTAGATTCACGAGCACGAGATGATTATCCGTGCCGTTCGACACGAGTTTAAAACCATGCTTCATCAGCTCGTCCGCGAGCACCTTCGCGTTCTTCACGATCTGCTGCTGGTAGGTGATAAACGAGGGCTCCATGGCTTCCTTGAAACAGATCGCCTTGCCCGCGATAATATGCATCAGCGGCCCGCCCTGCGTTCCGGGAAAGATGCCCTTGTCGATTTTCGCGCCGAATTCCTCCTTCGCGAATATCACGCCGCCGCGCGGCCCGCGCAGCGTCTTGTGCGTCGTGCTCGTCACCACATGGGCATGCGGAACGGGATTCGGATGAACGCCCGCCGCGACCAGCCCCGCGAAATGCGCCATATCGACCATCAAAAGCGCCCCGACCTCGTCAGCTATCTCGCGGAATTTATCCGCTTCGATCACGCGCGGATACGCGCTCGCGCCCGCAACGATCAGCTTCGGCTTATGCTCCTCGGCAAGCCGGCGGATCGCGTCATAATCGATAAGCTCCGTGGTTTCATCTATGCCGTACGTGACAAAATTAAAATACTTACCCGAAATATTCGCCTTGCAGCCGTGTGTCAGATGGCCGCCGTTGTTCAGATCCATGCCGAGCACGGTATCGCCGGGCTGCAGCAGGGAAAAATACACCGCGATATTCGCGCTGCTGCCGGAATGCGGCTGCACGTTCGCGTACTCCGCGCCGAAAAGTTTCTTCGCGCGCTCCACCGCGATCGCCTCAACCTCGTCCACATGCTCGCAACCGCCGTAATACCGGCGGCCCGGATAGCCCTCCGCGTACTTGTTCGTCAGCGGGCTGCCGCACGCCTCCATCACCGCCGGCGTCGTGAAATTTTCCGACGCGATCATTTCGATCTTATGCTCCTGACGCGACATCTCGCGCCGTATCATATCGGCGACGTCTTTATCCGCCTTATCTATAAAGTTGAAATACATTGAGTTACCTTTCTAGCAGAGCCAAACCACGTGCGTACTTGCTGCGCGCTTCCGGTTCGAGGCCGAATTTTCTCACCACGCGCTCGCCTATGTCGAATAAGTCTTCCTTCGTGCCGGAGTAGAGTTCGATTTCGAGCTCGCTAATGGGAGCGTGGGCGTCGTCCGCGATTATCTCCCCGTCGTCGAGCGAGATTTCCATAATGCTGTCGCCCGTATCGATACGGAATTTCCGGCGCGTAAACACCGTCTCGAATTTATTCTCAAGACGCTGAGCGCCGACGAGTTCCAGTACCTCGCGCCCCTCCTCGCTCTGCTTGAATATCGTCAGATCCGGCGCAAGAAAACACGCGTCGTTCGCCACGGGCACATTTATCTCCTCCCGCATATAGAGGCCCTCCTGATCGATAGCCCTGTCCTTGCACTTGAGCGTGCCGACTACGCGGTCGCCCTCCTTGCGTATGCGGAAAGCGACACGGTTCTGCGCGAGAAGCATATCCTCCGTATCGAAGTACGCGGCCTTGATAGAAAGCCGTCCCCGGCTGTCCTTCTCCTCAATGGATTCAAACAAGTCGTCGCTCCATATCATATCCATCTGCTCGCGGCTCGCGATTTTATATTTCAGCTCAATCTCTATCATAGAAGAAATTATATCATAACAAACAAATCCACCGCAATTTTCAGCGCGGATTGTAATGGTTTTATTATGGGGAAATATGTAATAAAAATACTCCGTTTTGCGGTTTGGAGTAGCTGATGCGGGGCGCATGGAGCACGCGGGAATAATTTTGTCAGTGACCCGCGTGACAGTCCCGTACGCGCATCCACAAAAACGGTCGGTATC
>JAISEX010000092.1 GCA_031263875.1 Eubacteriales Family XIII. Incertae Sedis bacterium
CCCGCGCGATAGAAAGGCCGTCATACTGCGCGGCTTCTCGCTCGAATCGTTCGTCGAGCCCGTATTTTTTCAGGTTTGTATACATTATCGTATCACCTCACTACTTTTATGAAACAGCCGGTATGCGTCCCAATCATTTCATACCCCTCTCTTTCCTGCACAGACAGAACGGATGCCCTTCCGGGTCGAGCAGCGTCACGAAGCCATTGCCACCGTACTGGCTTTCGGGCTTCGCCGCGCCCAGCGTTATCGCTTCCCGCACGGCGGACGGCAGATCTTCCGCCTGAAAATCGAAATGCATCTGCTTTTGCTGCCGCCCGGGTTCTTCCGGCCAAACCGGAGGCAGGTAATCAAAATCGCACGGCATAAATAATAACGTCAACTTGTCGCTGCTTATCAGCGCGGGGCAATTCCAGAGGGTGAGTGCTTCCCAACCCGTCAGTTCCGCGTAAAAATCGCGCAGCTTCTCAGGCGTAACGCAGTCGATCGCGATATTGCCGACTGTTATTCCATCAATCATACCGTTTCCTCCTTATCGGAAAACTTTTTGTCACACGCAGGGGATTATCGCACGCAGAAATGATACGGCATTCCATTTTGCGATTGACCTCCCTTTTCATTCATCTGTTTTTATAAGCGTAACGTGTTGCTTCTTTTCCCCTCCGAGGTTACCGTGTCCTTTCAAGAATTTTCTATTACCGGAACCCACATCTCGCTCTTATAATCCGGCGCGTCCATATCGTCCGCGGAATAGCGTTCGATGTTCGGGGCGTCGGTGTGCCGGTAGCCGGATGACGGCAGCCACTCATCGAATACATATTTCGCGCCGTCCTGTATGGCTCTCGGCATCGCGCCCGTTATCTCAAAGACGGCCCACTGCGCGGCGGGAATATCCAGCTTTGCGAATCCGGCGGGGCACTCCTTTGTCGTTGCGACGGCCATCCAGTAATCGAAGCCGCTCTCGCTCATATTCGCGCACAGGCCCAATATGCCCGACGGTTCGCGATCGGAAAGTTTCTGCAACGCGGCAAAAGTTTCCGCAGGTAAATCCGCCCACATCCGCGGAATGGCGATGAAATTCTCGCCGTTTTCGGTGGAGGTGAACTCCCTCACTCCCACGACGCTGAACGTCTCTAAATTAATGATTGTGTACTCCATGATTTTCACACCTTTCCTCTCGTTTGAATACGGGCGGGCATTCGAGGCCCACTTCGTAAATAGTATAAAAAATTACTTCCGTAAAACGCTATATGAAATGTATAATAAAGAGAGCGTCGCTTTGTAATTTTTACAAGGCTCAGTAAAAGAGCGTAAAATGCGAATGATTTTCACTACGCCTCCATCGCGTTCACCCGGCCCGAAAGAACGACAATCAGCACGGCGGCGGTTACCGCGCAGGCAGCCATCGCTATGGCCATAAGCATCGGAGAGCCGAAATTTGAAACCGGGCTGCAGAGGACGACGGCGGTCACGATCGCGACCGGCACGGACTTCCGCAAGAATCCCAGAAACAGCGCGATAACGCTAATCGACTCGGCGAGGAACGCCTCCACGAGAATCAGCAGGGCGGCCTGGCGAATCGCGTCGGACAGCACGCCTTCCTTTACGATCGGGGCGAAGTATTCCGTCAGATTGAACAGCGCGAACACGACCGTGTTGCTGACGAGGAATCCGATAAAGATAAAGGCGCACACGAAAGTCAGCTTCGCCGCCAATACCTTTCGCCGGTTTACGGGATAGGAGAAAAGCAAAATCGCCCGCTTGCCGTTGTACTCGTCGATCACGAAACGCGAGAACATCACTGCGGACAGGATGCAGAAGGAGGCCATGCTGAGAACGGAAACGATGAGGACGACGTCGAGATAGCTCCCGAACTCGGCCGTTTCATTCGCTTCCATATTGGGAACTTCCGCAAAGAAGTAGGTAAAGCCAATCATGGCCGCCGTTATGCCCAAAACAGCTAAGAGATAGGGACGGATGTTGTTCTTCGCCAGTTCCAGTTTGATAAGTTTACGCATAAGTTTTTCCTCCGCTCATCAGTTCGATCAGATAATCTTCCAGCCCGTTCGGGCGTTCCGCGTGAAGCGCGGACACCGGCGTTTCGCGCATCATCGTTCCGTTTGCGATAATGCCGACCGTGTCCGCGATGTGTTCGATTTCGCTGATGATGTGGCTCGAAATCATAATGGTCACCCCGTCGTTTCGCGAGAGCGAACGCAGCAGTTCGCGCACCTCCCGTATCCCGGCAGGGTCAAGCCCGTTGATCGGTTCGTCCAACAGCAGGATTTCCGGCCGGTGTATAATTGCCCGCGCGATGCCGAGGCGCTGCCGCATTCCCAACGAAAACGTGGCGACCTTCTGGTTTTCCGTATTCGGAAGCCCGACGCGCTCAAGCGCATCCTCAATATCGGCTTTGCCCGCAAGCCCCAGATAGGCGAGGTGGATCCGCAGATTTTCCGCGGCCGAAAGATGTTCATAGAACACGGGGACTTCGATAATGCTGCCGATCTTCGCCAGAACAGCCTCGCGGCTTTGTACCGCGTCGATTCCCGCGACCTCGATCGTCCCCGCGGTCGGGCGCAAAAGGCCGCATATCAGCTTTAACACGGTCGTCTTTCCCGCGCCGTTCGCGCCCAGAAACCCGTATATCTCGCCCTTTTTGACGGACAGGCTGCAATTACGGATCACCTCCTTGTTCCCGAATGTTTTAATCAGGTTATCTGCCTGTATAATTGATGTCATTGACCGATTCCTTCCTTAACGTGATTTTTCCTCTAAAAGCGATAGCGAGCGTAAGCCCGCCGGCAAGCAGCAGAGGGACATGGACAGCGCCGCTCAGCCTTTGGAATGCGGCGCCGTACAGAAGCTGGCCCAGCGGAGCCGCGCATTGCGCGACCGCCTGTATGATTGCCATGACCTTGCCGAGATGCTCGCCGGGCGTTCTCGCCTGTATCCTGACGATGACGAAGATGGACAGGATGGTCGCTGTTGCCGCCATGAGCATGACGCAAAGCACAAAAATGACAAAGGGAGGCCAGAACCCCGTCCCCAGCATCGCGGGCGTCACTGACAGCGCCAGAGGGACAAACAGGAGGGCAAGCCCAAGTATCCAGCGCCACAGGGTATTTATCCGCATCTTCTTTGAGAACGCGCCGACCGTCAGCGCCCCGATGATGCTGGCGGCCTCGATAAGCCCCATTCCTGTGCCGTATGCCGCGTCGCCGCTTTGCAGGGTCATCCGCAGGATAAGCGGACTCGCGACGAGAAAGCAGGGGACAAGCACCAGATTCAGGAGCGCCGCCAGTATCATAAGCCTGCGTATGAACGGCTCTTTCCACACATAGATGAAGCCGTCTTTCAAATCCCCGGCCAGTGTGCGAGCCATGCTGCCTTCTTGCGGGCGTTTGACAAACGGGATCCGAATGAACATCTCGGTGATTGCCGCCGCCGCGAAAGCCGCGCAGCTTATCGTGACAAGCGCCTGAATGCCTAATGCGCCATACAAAATGCCGCCGAGGACTGGCGCCGCTATGCCGGAGAGCGACTGCACGGTCTGAATGACGCCGTTCGCGGATTCAAGCCTGTCCCGCTCCACCAAAAACGGTATACAAGCCGTGCCGTTCGGGGTTTCCATCGCGCTGACAATGCCGAGGATCACCATTACCGCGCCGACGGCAAACACGGACGCGTGGCCGCTGAGCATAATGAACAGGAAGACGAGCGTGACGCCGCAGCAGATAATGTCGTAGAGCACCATCAGGCGCTGGCGATTGAACCTGTCAGATAGTGCCCCGCCAACCGGTGCGAGCAAGACGGGTATGCTGGAGAGAGCGAACAGCGCGGCAAACAAATCCGCGCGCCCGGTAGTGTCCAAAACGTAGAGCGAGAGGGCAAAGCGCAGCAGCGACGAACCCATTACGGTCACGACTTGCCCCGCCGCCATCAGCCGGAAGTTTCTTGGAGGCGGCGGATCGTGTGAAAAATCCGTCATTGTGAGTGACTGTTGATTGATTTCGTCATTGCGAGCGCAGCGAAGCAATCCAGCCGAGAATTCGCAGGCCGCATTTTGGATTGCTTCGTCGCTGCGCTCCTCGCAATGACGTGAGGGGAACAAATCAACAGCTCCGCGGCAATCCCTGCTCGTAAGCGGTAAGTCCGGATTGCCGCGCTCGCTTCGCTCACTCGCAATGACAGGATAACGGACTTTCGCACGGCCTGAGGACAGGATTTTAGTCTCCGATTTACTCACCGTCGCTTTGCCCGTTCGTTTCAGCCAACCCGTCAAACAGTTGTATCATACCGCCGAGGCTCCCGCTCTCAGCGCCAAGCAAGCGCTCCATCGTCCAAATAAAGTCGTGGGCTTTACGCGACAGTTCATCCGCGGTGAGAGCCGCCATATGATCGGCGTCGAAGGC
>JAISEX010000186.1 GCA_031263875.1 Eubacteriales Family XIII. Incertae Sedis bacterium
GTCTCCTTTTCCTCGTAGCTGAACGTGACGTTCTCAAACTCAATCTCGAACGACGTGAGCGCGATATTTTTGCCATCCGCATCGATTATCGGAACCTCCTTCAGCTTCTCGTAACGGTCGAGTCCCGCCTCCATAACGCGCATCATGGACGCGCCGCCGGCCAGCCCCATTGCCGGCAAATAAATCCGGAATACGAACAACGCGACCATCACCACGACGGGCAGGCTTAATTCACCGTTGAAGAACTGCCAAAACGACAGGAACAGCACCGCCGCGATTGCGAACGCGTAGCAGTGGAGATACCGCGTGACCGGCCTTATCATGCTGTGTTCAAAGTCTATTGCGTGATGGCAGGCGTCCTCGATCGAATCGTCCATGCGCTTTGCCGCGTCGCCCGACATGCGCAGTGCCTTGATAACAGAAATGCCCTCCGTGTATTCGAGTACCGCGCCTGTGAGTTTCGCCACCTGTTCCTGCCGGATCTTTGCCTGCCGCTTCGTCACCTTCTCTATTGCGTTGAACGCGACTATCGCGAGGACGCAGGAAACGATAGACGCGACCGCCGTTCGCCAGTCCACCCACAGCAGGAAAGCGCAGGCGATAACGATGGAAATCAGCCCGGATATGACGTCGTCGAGCTTCGTCATGCCGTAATCCTCCGCAAAGCTGAGATCGCCCGTGATAACGCTCGTTACATTGCCGATATTGCCTTCCGTAAAATAGCTCATCGGGAAGCGCTTGAACAGGTCGCCGATTCTCAAACGCTCGCGGGCCGCGACCCGGCAGGCCGCGTCGCTCTGCATGCCGATAAACACGCGGCGAAGCGCCCAGCAGACGACAAGCGAAGCCAAAATCATGAAGAATACTGTCCACGCGTAGCCCCTGTCGAGCGTCCCGTCGGTAATTTTGAGAATGACCAGCAACGCCGCGTATATCGGGAAATTTGCTAATATGCCCTCGACAAAGCTGATCGCAACAGACGCTTTCAGCTTCCACGCGTCCTCGCCGGAGAAACGCATCAAGCGCGAAATGAACTTAAACATTCTCCCCACCTCCTATATCCCAATCCATCGACTCCTGGTGCGCGTCCCACAGCTTTTGGTATAACGCGGAGCGCGCAAGCAGTTCCTCGTGTTTGCCTTGATCCGCGAGTTCGCCGTTCGCGAGCAGGACGATATTGTCCGCTCCCGTAATCGTCGAAAGCCGGTGCGCCACGATAATGACCGTTTTGCCCGCGATAAGCCGTGAGAGCGCTTCCTGTATTTTGTCCTCGTTTTCCGGATCGGCAAAACTCGTCGCCTCGTCGAGGATAACGACAGGCGCGTCCTTCAGCAGGGCCCGCGCGACGCAGATCCGCTGTTTCTGCCCGCCGGAGAGTTTATCGCCGGACGAGCCGACGACGGTGTCATAACCGTTTTCCGTTTCCATGATAAACTCATGGCACTGCGCGGCCTTTGCCATACGGGTCACCTCATCGTCCGACGCGTCCGGACGCCCGTAGCGTATATTTTCCCTGATGGAAACGTTAAAGAGAAAATCGTCCTGCGACACGTAGCTGATTCGGTCCATCAGCGCGTCCGCCCCGAAATCGCGAATGTCCGCGCCGCCGATTTTCACGGAACCTTCGCGCACGTCCCAGAAGCGCATAATCAGCTTCGCGACCGTGCTTTTCCCCGCGCCGGATTCGCCGATCAACGCGGTAACAGTATTTTCCGGCATCGTCAGCGACAAATTTTTGATAACGTCCGTATCGCCATACGCAAACGTGACGTTTTCAAAAGCGACGTCATGACGCTCCGGAGCGGCTTTGTTACCCTCAGGCATATCGGGGATATCGAACATACTCTCGATTTTCGCGGCCTTGTATTTCAGTTGCGGGAATTGCGGCAAAAAGTTGATGATCCGCGTCGCCGGAATCCCGACGCTCATCCCGAGCAGCAGTGACAGTACGAAGGTGGTCAGCGTCAGCGTTCCGCCGAGATACAGCAGGATCCCCACGGGCAGCATTACGAGCAGCGCGGCGGTCAACAGTATCGTGTAGCTGGTCATGTAATTGAACGACGCCTTGTACCATGCCAGCGTTTCGTCGCGGTAGGCTTCCGCCGACTCGCTGTATTTTTTGAACGAGCGGCTCTGCTGTCCGAACACCTTAATGACCTCCATGCCGGAGATGTACTCGATAATCGTGTCGGTCATCTTTTGGTTCGCGGCATACCACGGCGTCATGCGTTTCAGGCCGTCTATCATCATAAAGATGACGGGAATGAATCCGATGATGATCGTCGCAAGAGCCGCGAGCGCCATGCGCCAGTCCACGGCGAACATCGTTATCAGCACGATTCCGAAAGTGAACAGATTCGCGAAACCCTCCGGCATCGCATGCGCGAGGATCAGCTCCATTTCCTCGATGTTCTCGACGAAGTTCTTCTTCGCCGCGCCCGTTCCGAGAGACTGAATATCGCCCATCGGCATTTTTAGCATCTTCGCCGCTGTGCGGCGGCGCATACCGGCCAGCGTGTAATACGCCAGTTTGTGCGACGCGTCGAGGCCCAGTCCGTTCAGCCAGTTTTTCAGCAGCAGGCAGGCGGAAATCGCCACCGCCATTCCGAGCAGCCAGATGAGCGACGGCGCTGCCTCGCCCAAAAATTCGTTCAACACGACGCTCACGACAAAGAACGGAACGACGGAGAACAGCACGGAAAACGTCAGTAGCACCACCGCTTTCGTAAACAGATGCTTTTTATCTCCGGCATAGGACAATATGCGCATATATTCTTTCATAGTGGCTATAACCTCCCTTTACACAATACCCGCCCGTTCAAAATGCTTTTTCAAAAACGCCCTGCCGAGCAGCATTCCGATTATCGCGCCGATAACGGTGAGGACGCAGGCTATCGCCAGCACCGGGCCGCCCATGAAATTCATCAAAGTGTCCATATATGTCGTGTCCGCGCCCAACTTTATCGAATTTTCATAGTAATAATCACCTGCCAGAAGAATGATTAAAAAGCCGCCCAAATCGAAACACAGCCCGAACACCGCGTAAGAGATCACCGTGAGTTTGAAACTCTTGTAGCCGCCGATTCCCGCGATAATTTCGGCCAGGACGCCGCCGGCAAAGACGCCGACCGAAACGAACCAGCCGGAGCCCATAATAAAGACGATGACCGCGAACAGCACGCCTTGGATCAGTATCGCGAGCGGCTTCGGCGCTTTCGTGCGCAGGTACGCCCACACGATGCCGCAGGGGATCATCGCTATTCCCGCGCAGAACGGGTAGAGTTGCACGATCAGCCCCGTCGGGATCGCGCACACCATGTACACCGCGATAAACACCACGCTGAAAATCGCGAGTGTGATAAGGTCTTTCGCCTTGAGTTTGTTTGGATTCATGAGAAAACCCCCTTTACTTTTTGAATATTTTCCTCCGTCAGAGGAAAGTCGCTTTTGATGCCGCCGTTCGATAGAATCAACGCCCGCGTGCAGGCGGCGAGCAACAGTTCGTAATCGTGGGTGATGATGAATATCGTCTTCCCCTCCGCGCGAAGCCGTTCGATCACCGAGACCACGCGCTGCATATTCCCGTAATCCAGCCCGCTGGTCGGCTCGTCGAAGATGAGAACTTCCGCCTCGTGCGCCATCGCCGTGCCGATCGCCGTCCGCTGTTTCTGCCCTCCCGAAAGGCTCATCGGATGGCGCTCCCGAAAATCCGCGAGGGACAGTTCCGCCAGAATCATCTCCGCCTTTTCCGCGCTGGGGCGGCTGCGCCGGTTCTTCGACAGCAGCAGTTCGTTTTCCACGCTGTCCGTGAAAAGCTGATAGCCGGATTCCTGCATAACGAGGTAGAACGGCCCCGCTCTCGCTTTGCGCGACAATTTCGCTTCGTTCAGCGTGATTTCGCCGGAGGATCTTTTGTGTAATCCGCACAGCGTCCGCGCCAGCGTGGTCTTGCCCGCGCCGCCCGCACCGAGCAGGGC
>JAISEX010000207.1 GCA_031263875.1 Eubacteriales Family XIII. Incertae Sedis bacterium
CTCGTGCCTCGCTCCGGCTCTTTCATTTCCGGCACAACGATTCCATGGAATGACTGCTCATTGTGATATACTTTATACGTCGAAACTTACCGCAACGCACGGAATTAAAAAGGAACTCACACAATGCATAACACTCATGGCCCTGCGCCCTTTCCGTATACCTACCACAATCCCGTTCCGGTGCTGACGCCGGACAAGTTGATCGATTATTGCGAAAAGCGGCAGGACTATCTGATCGCGTTTTATCTGGGGGACAAGGATGAAGAGGCGTGGGGGCGGTCGACCTCCCGTTTTCACATGAACGACGAGCTGCTGCCCGGCGTGATATATCTTCCCATTCAGATCAAAAATGGAGATATTCACGGCCTGAAAATCGTTTACCGCACCGCAATGAGTTATAATAACGTCATTTTCATCAATCATGCGGCGCCGTATAAAAGTAATGCTCTCATGAAACGCGTTGCGCAAAACCCTGAAGCTGACGGCGATTATTTTGTCCGCAATGACGATATTGGCACCTTTTCCATCGAAGACGGGAACGGAAGGGCCTGCATCGAAATGCTCCGGGATAAATTCGGCGTTGAAGATTTCAGCAAACCGGCGTATATTATCGTCGGGACCGGCAATGCGGGAGCCCTCTTTGCGAAGGAGATTTCAAAACATGCGGACGCGAAACTGTTTCTTGTCGATAGGCTGGACAAATCCGAACTGGCAGCTCAATTGCATGCCCGTTACTACCGCGACGCCCTCTCGATCCCGCCCGAATTATTCGCCGAAAATGATACGCTCGTCATCGTTGACGCCACTTCGCATAATGACAAACGCGGCGGCCTCGCGCCCTCGCTCGATTTTGTGCGCACATACGATCCGGAGAAGAATATTATCTTTATCGATTATTCGATGTATGTCACCGAAGAAAATTACGCGCCGTTTCATTTGAAGGCCCGCATAGGCATCGGTCAGGAATACGTCGCCTACACAAATTATATTATGGTCACGTGGATCACGAAGCTCGCGAACGAACGCGGTATAAATATCCCCACGCCGAGCTACGCCGAATTTTTACGGAAGGTCAGACGGAGCGAAGAACGCATTTCAGGGTGAGAGGGAAATTGTTCGGGAAGTTCTTTGCGCTTACCCGCGCCGCAAAAATGAAATATGCAGTTCTTTGCCCAATCCGGCGGCAATGCGTTTCAGCAGGGCAACCGAAGGATTATACGAAGCATTTTCAATGCGGCTTATATGCCCCTGAGGAATACCCGTCGCTACTGCCAAATCTTGTTGCGTCATCCCCTTTTCCCTGCGGCCAACTATCATCGCCTTTACGATCTCGTACTCGGGGCGAAGTTCTTCATATTCCGCTGCAAACTGCGGATCCTTCATCATCTCCTCAAGATGCTCGTCAAATGTTATCGCGCTACTTCTCATAACCGTTCCTCCTTATATAATCTTTCTTATACTTTAAAGCTAACGCAATCTCTCGTTGTGGCGTCGCCCGTGTTTTTTTAATAAAACCGTTCGTTACTATAATTCTCTTTCCAATCATAAAAAAGTAAAAAACACGAGCGCCATTGCCTTCCGCTTGAATACGCAATTCAAAAATGCCATCTCGTATCGGTTTTGAATACGGTTTTTGTATTTGTGTACCCATTTCCGATAATATAGTCATTTCCCATGCCGCTTTCGCGCGCATTTTAACACTTAAAGAATTAATAAAATCATACGCCGGCTTTTCACCATCAACCGTTTCATAATATTCAACCAACCACATTCTGTCTCCTTTATTATATGCCATATAGGACATATGTCAAGTATAATCGTTTGATTCTATATATTATCACAATTTCATTATATTTCATATGGTGATAGCCGGAAAATCAAATAAAATAATTGAATGTATAAAACAAACATCAGGAAGCGCCGTTATAACCGGGGCGGGTACCCACAGCGGAGACGATGAGAGGGAGCGAGGCGAAGAGAGCTTTCCGGGACGTTCTCTGCGAGGCGGCGGACGTAATTTTAGAGCTGCCGATCTTGTTCCGGTAATCTTTGAAATTTCGCTGACTATCGGTAAGTTTTAGAGGGACGGCATAATAAGAATGCTCTCGCCGCTGCCCATCTCGTTTTTGTGTGTCGCGCAGGCGAGAAACCGGTACGCCATGGTGAGGAGGCCTGTGCCGTGTGCCTTTCTCGCTTTGCCGCGCAAGGGATAGCAGTGGAAATTCCGCAGACGATGCTCGCACAGATACCTCTTTCAGGGAGATTCCGGGGCGAGGCCCGGAATGACAACGGTGGCAGGAGCGGAATTGGAGCGGAAAGCCCGGTGGGGCTGGCTCACCGCTATTTTCGACTTGCGCTATATTCCATTATTTTCCACTTCGCGTATCCGATGAGGTGCATTGGGCCAGCCCCATGCGCCCCAAACCACACATGGTTACCGGCAACTTTTTAAGGTTACCGAATACCGGCGCAGGTACGCGCCCCGCAGAGCGTGGTATAATTATTTTATGGCAAAAAAGGCAAACGAAAAAAAGAATATCCGCGAGGAAGAGCTGCGGAAAATCGCGGTCGAGAACAGCAATTCCATTTCCCTGCACGATAAGTACAACAATATCGTGCTGAACTTTCAGGGCGTCAAGGTCGGGAATCTTATCGGCATGAACGCGGCCGATATCGGCGGCGTGTATAATTGGTCGCCGAGCCGGCAGGCGCTGATGACGGGCGCGCCCGTGACGGGCATCGTCGATACGAAGTACGGCAGCAAGCAGATCGTCTGCGCGAACCCGATACTTGGCGATGACGGCGCCGTGGCGATGACGGTCATTACGGCTCTCGACAAATCGCTGGTCGACCGGTATATGGACGCGCAGAAGGATCCGAACGAACCGCGCCGCGTCTACGACGTTTCCATCGATTATCTGAGCAAATCCAATTTTTCGGATAACGCGATCGTCGCGGAAAGCCCGCAGATGAAGCAGGTGCTGACGACAGCGCTCGCGGTCGCGGCAACGGACAGTTCCGTGATGCTCGTCGGCTCGTCGGGGACCGGCAAGGACGTTATCGCGCGGTATATCCACCGCCACAGCAACCGCAGCGAAAAAGCCCTCGTTCCCGTGAATTGCGCGGCGATACCGCAGGAGCTGATGGAATCCGAGTTCTTCGGCTATGTGAAGGGCGCGTTTACGGGCGCGAATCCGCAGGGCAAGGCCGGTCTGTTCGAGATGGCGGATAAGGGCACGTTGTTTTTGGATGAGATCGGCGATCTGCCGCTGAATATGCAATCGAAACTTCTGCGCGTTTTGGAAACGGGCGAAATGACGCGGCTCGGCGACACGAAGCCGCGCAAGGTCGACGTTCGCCTGATCGCGGCGACGAACCGCGACTTAAAATCGCTCACAGGCCGCGGTCTGTTCCGCAGCGACCTGTATTTCCGCATCAACGTTATACCGATCACCCTCGCGGATCTCAGCGAACGCGCGGAGGACATCATTCCGCTTGCGGACGGCATCCTCGCGGAACTGAACAAAAAATACGGCATGAACAAGAAATTTGCGCCGAGCGTGAGGGAGCGTTTCCTCGCCTACGCATGGCCCGGGAACGTGCGTGAACTGCGCAATGTGGTGGAACGGATCGTCATCACCTCCGAATCAAGCAGGCTCGAGGCGGACGACCGGTTCTTTGAAAACCCGGAAAACGCGCCGGCCGAAACCTCCCGCGCCCTGCCTCCTCACCCGGCCTATAACGGCACGCTCAAAGGCGTGCTTGCGGGCGTCGAGGAGGATTACATACGGCAGGCGCTCGACACGAACGGCGGCAGCGTGGCAAAAGCGGCGCAGACGCTCGGCATCCACCGCAGCGTGTTATACAAGAAGTTACAGCAGATAAAACAGCGGGACGCGTGAGCCGGCAATCGCGCCTCGCCAACTGTTTAGCCCATCCAAACTCCGTTTCCTTTAAACGAGTAGATTTTCCCACCGATATTCTGCTTCCCCGTCAGCATTTTGCCGTTTCCGGCGAAATAGCGCCAACTGCCGTCGATTTTCGTCCAGCCGATCTTCATTTTGCCGTCCCCGCCGAGGTAGAACCACGCCTTGTAATTGTTATCGTAAAGCCAGCCGGTCTTCATCTCGCCATTACCCGCGAGGTAATACCAAGTGCCGTTGTCCTTCACCCAGCCGGTTTTCATAGCGCCATTCCCAGCAAAATAGAACCAGGCTTTGTAGTTATTGTCGTACAACCAGCCAGTCTGCATAATGCCGTCTTTATTTAGGTAATACCAGGCTTTGCCGTCGTGTATCCAGCCGGTAACCGCTTCGCCACCGACGAGATACTTCCACGCGCCATCCTCGAACACCCACTCCGCCGTTATTTCCGTCCACTTCGCGTAGAGGGTTATCGTGCCCGCAGCGCCGTCAAGAATAACGCCCGTGTCTTCGGAAAGTTTAGTTCCGCCTGCGCCGAGTGTGTATTCTCTTCCCTTACCTTCCGCCTGTGAGTACCAACCGGCGAACGTGTGGCCTGTTTTAGTTGTCCCGGTTACTTCATCCACCGTTTGCCCTGATAACTTATTCTGCGGATTTGGTGTGACTGCTGTGCCGCCCTGCAGGTCGAAAGTTACGGTTACCGGGTAGAGGGTTGTAACTTGGAGGGTTTGAGCTGCGCCCGCGTTGTGGGTGGCGGTTTCCGCGAGGCGCGCGGAGAAAGTGTAGGCGGTGTTGGGAGTAAGGCCCGTGAAATCCGGGATGTTTTTCCAATCGCTCGGATTATCGCCGATGGCATATTCCGCGCCCGGTATGTGCGCGAGTGTAACGCTCGTGTCTGTTTTGGCGCTGAGAGTTGGAGCGATGGTTTGGGTCTGAGCGGTTTTGCCTATTGTCAGTGTGCCGATTTCCGCGGTTTTGCCGCCGTATGTTGCGGTCAGCAGTTTGCCCTGGTGCGTAAGGAGAGAGAGAGTTTCGGCGCTCGTTATGGTGTTGCCGCCTATTTTGAAGGTAACATCGTCCCATGGCGCTCCGATTTCCGCTGTGGTTTCGTCGTCATATCCGACGGTGAGAACGAGGCCGGTAAGGTTCAGCGTGTCGCCGTGCTTATAGGTGTTGAGTGGTTGCGCCGGATATGATTGTACGGTTACCTCCTCGACTGCATCCGGTGATAGCGGGTCGGTGGTTATAGATGTACCGCCCAAAGCCGCGCCCGCCGTATAGTTATTGTTCTCCTTTGCGCGGGCGAAGAAATAATACTCCGTGTTTGGCGAAAGGCCGATGAATTTAGTGCCGTCTTGCCAGCCTGTGGACGGGGCGGTGTTCTCTGTGTTTTTGGCGTATTCCGGCGTTTGTTCACCGGGGTTTGCGCCGTTAATGCCTACCGTGTTCAGGGTCACGCTGTTGTGCGATGTGGAATTTTTCGTGGGAGCGCCGCCAACCGCCGCGCCCGCCGCCTTGTCAATTATGATTGTAAGGTCTTGCGTACCGTTGCCCGCAAGGTTCATGACTTTTACCGTAAAAGTAAACGTCCCTCTCTCTGTTGGTACGCCAGAGATTTCGCCTGTGTTCCTGTTGAGCGATAGTCCGGCGGGCAGATTGCC
>JAISEX010000016.1 GCA_031263875.1 Eubacteriales Family XIII. Incertae Sedis bacterium
CCGTGTGACGCCGGTACACGTCCATCAATTTGGTGATGAGCGGCGCGTCTTCCGGGAAATATATCGGCGCTTTGTTGTCCTTTTTCACGAGGCCGAGATTTTTCGCGTCGATCACGGGCAGCAGCGCGGCATAGACTTCCTCGTCCGTCATTGTGACGGGATAGCGCACGTTCACGTCGATAATCACCGCTTCCGCGTCCATCGAGATAAGGCCGACGTTTAGCGTCAGCGCGCCCGACGGTTCGTCGCAGCAGGCGATGCCGAGCTTCGTGCCCGTCAGATCAAAGCCGATGTGTTCATTATAGAAGTCGATAAATTCGCCGACGCTGTCGTTCGCCACGCCGAGTTCGCCGAGAAAAGCGAGCAGAACCGAAACCGCATTCAGCCCGTCGGCCGGACGCGCCCCGTGCGCGGCCCTACCGTGCGCCGTTATCTCAAACGCCTTGCCGACGCCCTTGCCGTTTATCTTGTGGCCGGTTTTCTCGCGCCATTCGTCGAGCTTCTCCTTGACGGACGCATAGGGGCCCTTTTTCGCGTCGCCCGTTTCATCCATAATAATGGCGCGGGCCTTGTCGGGAACGGAATTCGGCGCGACGCCGCCCTCGACGCTGCGGATAATAATGCCCTTTTCCCGCGTCGTGGTCAGTTTCTTCGCTATGCTGAAATCGAGAATGCCTTTCTCGCCGTTTATTATCGGGAAATCCGCGTCGGGCGAAAAGCCGAAATCCGGCGCCGGAATCTTCTCGAGATACTTCTCCATGCCCGACCAGCCGGTTTCCTCGTCGAGCCCGATCATAAGGCGAACGTTCTTCGCGGGTACGAACCCGGCGTCTTTGAGCGCCTTCATCGCCGCGTAGGTGGCGGCTACCGCGCCCTTGTTGTCCGTTGTGCCGCGGCCGTACATTACGCCGTCCACTATCTCGGCCCCGAACGGATCGCGGCTCCAGCCGTCCGCGGCGGGAACTACGTCGAGGTGCACGGGAATGCCGAGGGTTTCCGCTGCCGCGGCGACCATCTCTCCCGTGTCGTCAAGCTCAGCGCCCGGCCACTCGATATGGCCGCCGTAATGATCGACGTCGACCGTGTCAAACTCATCGTCCTGCGCCTTGTTCATCATATATTCGTAGACGCGCTGCACTTCCTCGCCGAAGGGCGCGCCGTCCCGCGCGTCGCCCTTTACGCTCGCGAAGCGAATCAGATCGCGCAGCATCGCAACGATCTCATCCCGGCGCTCGTCGATAAGCCGATGAGCGCTGAGGCTTATTTCCTGTATGTTTTTCATGTTTTCTTTCCGTCAGCCGACGGCCTCGACACTCGCTATTTCGGGATACTGCTCTTTCAGTATGCGTTCGATGCCGCCCTTGATCGTCATCTGCGCATGAGGGCAGCCCGCGCAATGGCCGAGCAGTTTTATCTTCACGATATTATCGTCCGTATAGTCGACGAACTCGACGTCCCCGCCGTCCCTCTGCAGATACGGACGAATGTTTTCGAGCGCGGCTTGAAGTTGTTCTTTCATACTAGTACCTCTTTCTTTTACCGGGAACAAAACGCCCGGAGTTACCTTTTTATCGCTGTACTATTACATTATACCCTATCGGCGCGAAAGTATTCTTTAACACGCCGGAGATTTACAGCGCGCGAAGCCTCTGCTCAATAGCCTCGACGATAAACGCGGAGCGGTTACTCGTGATCCTGTCGATGCGTTGCACCAAGCGTTCATCGATACTGATATTAAACTTGCGCGTCTTCGGTTTAAGCGAATAATATGCCACTTTGCCGACCACAAAGGTAAGCGCGTTATTCCATTCTTCCCAATCCTGCCACTGCTCGCGGATGTCTTCAAGCGTACGAGGCTCCGGCAGCGATTTTTCACCTTCAGCATATAAGGAAAGCGCCTCATGCGCGGCTTTGAAGGCTTCGTCAAAATCCCGGCCCGAAGATACGCAACCGGGCAAATCGGGAAACACCACTCCTACTCCTTGCTCGCCTTCCACGTATTCAAATAAAGCTATATACTCTTTCATCACTTATCTCCTAAACCTGCGGTTTTGCATATTTTGCCTCATTTCTGCTAGCGCGGCGAATGAATCGCCGCTTGCAGAAACAAATTTTTCATGAAAATATTTCAGCCAACAATAATTTTTCGGCTTTTGTTTTTTTATTCGCGTGAGGCAAAATGATTGAACTGCCTCCGGCGGCGTGTGAAAAGTTTTTCACACTTACATTGCCGTGCCGTGCGGAATGTCCTTACGCGGATGAGGAACTATGACCGCACCCTGTTTGTCTGGATGTTTAGGGTGAAGCGACCCATCCGAACCCGCCTGTAATGGTGGTATTTCACCGCAAACTTCGTTATCGTCCTTGACGTATCACCGGTACGCCTTCGTCCTGCTGCCTCGTCTGCGAAGAAATACCGCCATTAACAGGTCAAAGAGTTCACAGAAGACGGATTTTTCTCAGAACACAGGCATAATTTTAAGAGCATACTGGTGGTACGTTCTTAAAATTTGCCGAAGTTCTGGGGAAAATCCGCTTCTGTGGACCGGGTTCGTATGGGTCCCTTTACCCTAGACTTTCGATGATCGCCCCTTGTACTTACGTGAATCCAACCGTCAGCGACGAGCATTTGTATCAATTCTCTGCTGCTATATCGTTTTGGCATTGTTTACTCCCTATATTATATACACTATAATGTACATTATCAAGCATGATTCATTGCGAACGTATCGTAAATATAATCCTTATATTGAAATATAGTATATTATATATTTATATATGTCAATGGCATTCGGGAAGTGTGAAGTGATTTTTTGATTACTATTTACTTGTATAATTTCAAATTGGGCAGAACGCGCGCTGGCTTGCCGGAGATTTAGAGCGCGCGAAGCCTCTGCTCAATAGCCTCGACGATAAACGCGGAGCGGGATGGGGGACGGCACGGAGCGGTCGCCTCCGTTATTTCCGGTTCTCGCTCTTTCTGTTGCGGATAAGATAAACCAGTACGCCGTAGAGGCGGCGGGTGTGCCGGGTGCTTTTCTCGCGTTACCCGCGCACGGTAGAGCGCCACGGGCTGAAGCCCTGCGCTCCTCGATGTGCGAGGTACGACGGAGCTAACGTTCGCTGCGCTCACTCCTCCGCTCGCGTTGCTCGCTTCGCTGTCCTGTTTTACACTGCGGCTGAAGCCGCGTAAAACAGGC
>JAISEX010000295.1 GCA_031263875.1 Eubacteriales Family XIII. Incertae Sedis bacterium
GTTAAAGCCCGGCGACACGGTCGGATTCACGGTGAACGGCGCGCGGATCGAGAAGACGGTGCGCGGCCTGATCTATTCTGCGGAACAGGTCTACGAATCCGCCGGCGACACGCTCACGCCGAACTTCGCCAATTACGGTTATGCGTATCTGTCCGAGAAGGCGTTTCCTGTTCCGGAACTGCTGACGTACAACACGCTGCTGATAAAAGCGGAAAACGCGGAGAGCCTCGAGGACGAAATCAGCGCCGCGACGGGAGGCAAACACAGCGTCTATTTAGAGCGGGAAAACCACCCGAGCGTCAACCTGTTTGCCGATGAGATCCAGCAGCACAAGATGATGGGCGACATTTTCCCCGTCGTGTTTTTGCTGATCGCCCTGCTGACGATGATGACGACCATGACCCGCATCGTCGCCAACCAGCGGATCCAAATCGGGACGCTCTTAGCGATGGGATTCAAGAAAAAAGTTATCCGGCGGCATTATATCGCGTACGGATTCTTCCTCGCGCTGCTCGGCTCATTGCTCGGATTGATCGCCGGGCCGCTCAGCCTGCCGCATCTCTTTTATCCCTCCATGTCGAGCTTTTACACGCTGCCCGAATGGAAGCCCGCCTATGCGCCGGCATTTTTATGGGTCGCCATCGCGCTGGTATTTTTGTGTTGCGTTGTAAGCCGCATGGCGTGCGGTAAACTGCTCCGCGAAACCCCGTCCGGCAGTCTGCGCCCCAAAGCGCCGAAAACATTCAAACACGGATTGCTCGAGCGCACAAGGCTGTGGCAAAAATTCGGCTTCAACGCCCAGTGGAACATCCGGGACGCCTCCCGCAACCGCATCCGCTCGCTGATGGCCATTATCGGCGTGTTCGGCTGCACGGCGCTGGTGGTCTGCGCGCTGTGCATGAATGACAGCATGGAGGACGTGAAAGTCTGGCAGTACGAAACGGTCAACCGGTACGAATCAAAGCTCGTGCTGAATGAAAACGTTACGGAGGAACAGATCGACAGCGTAATGGCAACGGCGCGCGGCGAGGCGGTTATGGAGAGCCGCGTGGAGATCCGGACGGAAGATGAGAAGAAAAGCGCGTCGCTGCTCGTGACGGACGATACCACCCTGATCCGCCCGACGGATATTCACTTGCAACCAACGACCTTGCCCGAGGACGGCGTATCCATGACCGCGAAAATGGCTGATATGCTGGGAGTGCGGCAGGGCGACACCATCGAATGGCATAATTACGGGACGGGAAACTGGACGACGAGTAAAATCGCCGCCGTCTACCGCGACCCCGTGAACCAGGGCATCACCATGACCCGCGCGCATTTCGAGTCGCTCGGCATGGATTTCCGGCCCACGGCCGTCGTTACCGCAGAAAAAACGCCGGAGCTTATGGAGGGCGTCGATGCGGTGCAGTCGACCGCCGACAACGTTTCGGGCTGGGACGACCTCACCGAAGCGATGTACACTATGGTGTATCTGCTGATCGCGGCGGCCGCCGTGCTGTCGGTCGTGGTGCTCTACAACCTCGGGCTGCTCTCTTTCACCGAAATGGAACGGGAAATGGCGACGCTGAAGGTGATGGGGCTGAAATCCGGCAGACTGCGCCGGCTGCTGTTGACGCAAAACCTCTGGTTCTCGGCCGTCGGATTCGCGCTCGGCGTCCCCGGCGGTCTGTGGCTCACCGACATTATCGTCACGTTTTCAGGCGAATCATTCGATTTCCCGATCTCGCTTCACCTGCTGACGCTGCTGATCTCGTTCGTGTTCACCTTCGGATTGTCCGTGCTCGTGAATCTGCTGTTCTCGCGAAAAATCCGCCGGCTCAATATGGTGGAGGCGCTGAAGACGATGGAGTAGCAGCCGCTGATCGCTCAAAGTTGTCAGTAGCCGCATATGGCCCGGGCGCATGGGGCTGCTCCAAAATGAGAGAGATTGTGCAATTGTTAAAATTTTAACAACAGAAGAACCTCAAATCCCATGGGGCAGCCCCACCGGGCTCTGCGGGGCTCCGCGTTCGCTCCGGCCGCTTCGCGGCTGCTGCGCACCCCTCCGATCCCGTGCGCGTCGCAACGCTACGCGTTGCTCCCCTGTGCGGGCAACGTACACGACACACTCGACCTTCTGCGGCGCCTTAGTTTATCGCGCACGCGCCAAAAATAAACGAGAAACAGATCACACCGTAAGCCCCCACTCCGTGCCGTCGTCCCATCCCATCCTTGTCACAGATTGTCTGATTATTTCTCCAGTGCCTGTGATATAATTTACAGAAGCACAAGCTCCCAATTTTGTCGGGAAACGGTCGCTGCGTGTAAGCGCGTTTCGGCAAGACAGAAGGGGGTTCAAATCCGTATGCACGGAACGGAATCATTACAGGAGGACTATCATGGGGAATCAGAAAATTACCGTTACACCGGCGGGGCCGTACCTCGTATCGGGCGACGTGCCGCTGAATCAGGCGGTTATCGAGCCGGACGAAAACGGCGACAGCGAGAAGTGGGGCGAAGGCAAGGTCTACGACGCGGGAAGTTCGACCTACGCGCTCTGCCGTTGCGGACACTCGAAGCATAAGCCGTTTTGCGACGGCAGCCACGCGCGCGCCGGGTGGGACCGGCCGGAAACCGCGAGCCGCGAGCCCTACCGTGAAGCGGCGCGGGTCTACAAAGGGGAAGCCGTATCCATGCTTGACCGCGAGGAACTGTGCGTCGGCGCCAGGTTTTGCGACCGCGGCCTGAACGCGTGGAATTACGCGATGAAATCGGATGCGGATCATCCCGAATACGCGGAGGCCGCCGTATATGAAGCGTGCAACTGTCCGTCGGGCCGGCTGACCGCAGAGAAGGATGGCGAACTGATCGAACCGGAACTGGCCCCGGAAATCAGCCTTGTCGAGGACACGGCGAAAGGCGTCCGCGGCCCGCTCGCCGTCAAGGGCGGCATCACGCTGGTGAGCGCGGACGGCACGGAATACGAACGCCGGAACCGGTACACGCTCTGCCGCTGCGGTAAGTCGCGCAACCTGCCGTTCTGCGACGCGTCACATTTCGAATCGGAGGAAATGCAGGGACTGGACGAATAGCCCCGCTGTTAATGATTGCATTGAGCTTGGGCGCAT
>JAISEX010000222.1 GCA_031263875.1 Eubacteriales Family XIII. Incertae Sedis bacterium
CATCGGTTCATCGTCATCGTTCTCCGCAACCGGTTCTTCGGATTGCGCGTCATCCTCAGCCGGAACCGCGCTCCTATATTCCGCGGGAACCATCCCGCCTGATTCCTCGGCTTCACTGCCCGTAGCACCGCGTCCCGAAAGCTCCGAAAGCAGGGCGACGAGCCGCCGCATGGCCGCCGCGGATTTCCCCGGCAGGCTCTCCGTCACGCTTTCATCCGAGAGCAGTCCGAACAGGCTCGTGCCGCGCGCGGCCGCGTAAGCCGTCAGCTTCGCCAGCGTTACGGCGCCGATCCCGCGCTTGGGTTCATTTATAATACGCGTAAACGCCACGTCGTCATTCGGATCGACGACGAGCCGCATATACGACATGATGTCCTTGATCTCCTTGCGGTCGTAATACCGGACGCCGCCGACAAGCTGGTAGGGGACAGACCACGCGGAAAGCGCTTCCTCAAACGTCCGCGACTGGGCGTTCGTGCGGTAGAGGATCGCAAAATCGCGGTAATTCCTCTCGCCCTCAGCAACCTCGCGTTCGATTTCCCGCGCGACGAATTGCGCTTCCTCGCGCTCATCATACGTCACGATAAAGCGTATCTTCTCGCCGTCCGGCGCTTCCGTCCACAGCGTTTTCTCCTTGCGCGACCCATTGTTCGCGATCACCGAGTTCGCGCCCGTCAGGATATTCCCGTGCGAGCGGTAGTTCTGCTCGAGCTTGATGACCTTGGCGCCGCTGAAATCCTTCTCGAAATTCAGGATATTCGTGATGTCCGCTCCGCGCCATTCATATATGCACTGGTCGTCGTCGCCGACGACGCAGATATTCCCGTGTTTCTCGGCGAGCATCCGCACGAATCGGTATTGCATCACATTCGTGTCCTGATACTCGTCCACCATTATATATTTAAACCGGTCCTGGTATTCCGCGAGGACGTCGGGGCATTTCTCAAACAGCTTCACCGTGTTCATAATCAGGTCGTCGAAATCCATCGCGTTGTTTTTTTTCAGCACACGCTCATATTCCGTGTAGAGCTGCGCCGCCTGTTTGCGCAGCAACGAGTCACCGGATTCCGCCTCAAATTCGGCCGCGGTTTTGCCCGTGTCCTTCGCCGATGAAATAATGCCGAGAACGTAATTCGGCGTGTATTTTTTCTCGTCGAAAGCAAACGCCTTGACAGCGGCTTTTACGACCACCTTCTGGTCGGACGGGTCATAGACGGCAAAATTCCGGTCGTAACCGATCCGGTCCGCGTGCATGTGGAGTATGCGCAGACAGGCGGCATGGAAGGTCATGATCCACATGCCGCGCGTGTTATCGACAAGCGCCTCCACGCGGTCCCGCATCTCGGCCGCCGCCTTGTTCGTAAAGGTCACGGCGAGAATTGACCACGGATCGACGCCCATGTTCTCGATAAGATGCGCTATGCGGTGAGTCATCGTGCTCGTTTTTCCGCTACCCGCGCCGGCCAATATCAAAAGGGGGCCGTCCGTATGCAGGGCGGCCTCCTTCTGTTTTTCGTTTAATTTGTTCAGTAAATCCATTATACCTTTATATCTTATGCCACACTGTTATTCGTCCCATTCGTCCCATCGGGCTTTTCGTCCGTAATTTCCGCCGGGTCTTTCTTGATCCGCAGCGTGAAGAACGAACGCCACACGAAGACGAGCGCTATCACGAAGAACACGCCGCCGACATAGGGCGCTACTTTCGCGAATTCGTCCGTGATGGCGATTTCCATCGCGAGCATGCCGAACAGCGTCGTGAACTTGATGATCGGGTTCAGCGCAACGGACGTCGTATCCTTGAACGGATCGCCCACGGTGTCGCCGACGATAGTCGCGTCGTGCAGCTCGGTGCCCTTCATCTTCAGATCGACTTCGACGACCTTCTTCGCGTTATCCCAACTGCCGCCGGCGTTCGCCATAAAGATGGCCTGGAACAATCCGATAACGGCGATCGAGATCAGGTACGAGATGAAGAATGCCAGCGGTTCGTTCGAATTGCTCGGCGCCGAGAAGAAGGCGTACGCGAGCGTGAAGCAGAAGACCGCGACGAAAATATTCAGCATTCCCTTTTGCGCGTACTGCGTACAGATTCTCACGACTTCCTTTGACTTCTCCGTCGAGGCTTGCAGATCGGCGTCCTCATCGAGCGAAATATTCTTCTTGATGTATTCGACCGCCTTATACGCTCCCGCGCTGACCGCCTGCGTCGATGCGCCGCTGAACCAGAAGATGGTCGCGCCGCCGCAGATAAAGCCGAGGATCGTGAACGGATTCAGCAGGTTGAGTATCGTGCCGGGATCCGCTCCGGTTACCTTACCGATAACGAGTATCAGCGAGAATATCATCGTGGTCGCGCCCACGACGGCCGTACCGATCAGCACGGGCTTCGCCGTCGCCTTAAACGTATTACCGGCGCCGTCGTTCGCTTCGAGATAATATTTCGCGATTTCAAAGTCGGGCTTAAAGTCGAAATCCTTCTCGATTTCTTCGGCAATGCCTTCGCGCTTTTCGATCAGCGAAAGCTCGTAGATCGACTGCGCGTTGTCCGTGACCGGACCGTAACTGTCGACCGCGATGGTCACGGGCCCCATGCCGAGGAACCCGAACGCGACGAGGCCAAAGGCGAAGATGCTGCGGTATTCCATTATCGTTTCGGGAATGTTGCCGCTCGTCAGGTAGGCGACAAACATCAGCGCGAAGAATATCATGCCGAGCCAGAACGCGCTGAAATTACCCGCGATAAGCCCTGAGAGGATATTCAGCGACGGACCGCCTTCCTTGGAGGTGTTCACGACCTCGTTCACGTGCTTCGATTTCGGGCTCGTAAAGATCTTCGTGAATTCCGGGATAAGCGCGCCGCCTATCGTTCCGCAACTGATGATGATCGAGAGCCACAGCCACATGCCCGCATCGTAATCGCCGATTCTGGATTCGGGCCCGATCAGGACATAGCTGACGATAAACGTTACCGCGATGGACAGAAGCGACGTGATCCACACGAGGGAAGTGAGCGGCTTTTCAAAGTCGAGCCGTTCCACATTCTTGAACCGCGCGTTCGAGATCGCGTTGTTGATGTAATAGGAGATAACGGATGTGATGATCATCAGTATGCGCATCACGAATATCCACGTCAGGAGCAGAGCCTGAACAGCCGGGACGTCCGGCGCTACCGCGAGTACGATAAACGAGATAAGAGCGACGCCCGTCACGCCGTAGGTTTCAAAACCGTCGGCGGTGGGGCCGACGCTGTCGCCCGCGTTGTCGCCCGTGCAGTCCGCAATGACGCCGGGATTACGCGGATCGTCCTCGTCGATCTTAAAGACGATTTTCATGAGATCGGAACCGATGTCCGCGATCTTCGTAAAGATGCCGCCCGCGATCCGAAGCGCCGAGGCGCCGAGCGATTCACCGATGGCGAAACCGATAAAGCAGGCTCCCGCGATATCCTTCGGCAGGAACAGCAGGATGATAAGCATCATGATAAGCTCCGTGCAGATAAGCAGGACGCCGATGCTGATACCGGCCTTCAGCGGAATATGCAGCAGCTTCAGCGGCTTGTTCTCAAGCGACGCAAACGCCATGCGGCTGTTCGCAACCGTGTTCATGCGGATGCCGTACCATGCGACCATGTAAGAACCCGCGATGCCGAGAACCGTCCACGCGAGTATCAGCACCACGTTGGCCGGCGGCAGATTGTCCAAGAACCCAAAATAGAAAATGATGCAGACGCCGATAAACGCGAGCAGTATCCCGAGAAATTTCCCCTGCTGCAGAAGGTACGTCTTGCACGTTTCATAGATCGTGCTTGCCACGTCGAGCATGGACCCATGCGCGCGTATTTTCTTGACCTTGCGGTACTGCAAAAGGCCGAACACGAATCCCGCGATACACACGGCTATGCCGACGAGCAGCAGCCGGAACTCGAGCGGTGAGAAATCCGGCAACAGCAGGTCGGCCTCGCTTGCAAACGCGAAGCCGGGCATCACCGAAAGCCACATTAACCCGGCAAGAAACAATATCCTTTTTACTTTCACTTTTTCACTCCCTCACTAACAAAAAACACAAAACTATTAAAGCAATAACATTATAGCATAGCAACATGAAAATTAAAGTAAACAGAGCGGAATGAAAATTGAAGTAAACAATACACGCAATCATCAGAAATGTTTGATTTGTCAGACGGTGCCAAAATATCGGAACCCCGCATGGAATAACCCAGAAGTGTTATGGCTGTGCCCCGTGACCGCGTGAAGCCGCATCCGCTTGCGGACAGAGAATGTGGAGCGCGTAAGCCGCGGGTCCCGCAGGTGAAGGGACTGGAATTGCCATGCCATATAATCCGGGCGCATGGGGCACTCAAAATGCTTTTGCAGATAACCCGCGGACAGTTCTCCGCGCGGGTATTTGCAAAAAACAGCTTCTTGTTTTGAGTGCCCCACCGGGCTATCCGGGGCTGCGCTTTGCTTTGGCCCCGCTGCGCTGAAAATCTGCGCTGAAAGTGAGTATCGCTACATTCCTGGCTTTCGCTTCGTCTACAACCGCGTCCGCGCCGGGGCTGCTTCGCACCCCTTCGATCCCTTGCGCGGGTACACGCGAGAAATATAAAAGTCCCGCCCATCCTCCTACGGCGAACCCGTTCACCGTCCGAGCGTCACAAAAAAGCGAGATAAAACACGACGCAAGCATCCTTATTATGCCGTCACCACACAGTAAGCATTTCAAAAAGCATCATTACAAGAGGCGCAAATCATACCGCCGTAAACGTGACGTTGTAATTTTCAAAGATGCGTTTCCACGCCGAAAGCTGCAGGGAAAACAGTATTCCGATATCGCGCAGAAGTTCTGTGGGGATGGAACCGGGTTCGTCGCCCGCCGTTTCCGCTTCGTCAAGTCCGCAGCGCATTACGAGGATCAGGCCGTTTATCAGCGGGGAAAGGCGTCCGAAATCGTTGGGCGAAAATTGCGCGAGCGAGTAGAAAATAAGGCTTTTGAAATAATCGTACAAGGGATCGCCGCCGAACTGCGCGTCCAGAGCGTCGAGGATATGCGAAAGCTCGGCCTGCGACATATGGCGCGAATCGCCCATGATGGAGGTGTCGGTCGCGGCCACCGCCGTGATCCACGCGCGCTTCGCTTCGTCGTTATCGTGGATCGTGAAGCCGGCGCGCTTGCAGGCCCGCTCCACCTGCGGCCACGATTTTTCCGCGTTCGCCCGCACCTCGCCGAGAAAAAGCTCCAGCGCCTCGCCCGTTTCGATTTTCTTCCGTATCAGCTTCATAAGAAAATTATAGCACTT
>JAISEX010000008.1 GCA_031263875.1 Eubacteriales Family XIII. Incertae Sedis bacterium
AAGCTATACGAATAGCAAAATAGTGCGATGCAAGGAAATGAACAAATTGAAAATGGAGGTGAATTTAATATGAACATAACGAGTAACGCAAGAAAGAGAATGCTTACATGTATATGTGCGGTAATATTGATTGTGGCGATGCTAGTAACAACCGAAGCAAGTTATGCTGCATCAAAGAATCTTAGTGTGACAAGAAGGCAACAAGCAGGTAACTATTGGTGCTGGGCTGCATGTGCTCAGATGATAGGATCATATAAAACCGGAAGCCTATCCGCTCAATCAACCATTGTAAGGTATGTGAAAGGTAGCGCGGTTAATGAAGGTGCCACAGATGCAGAAGTAAGAAAAGCAATAAAATATGCGTGTGGAAAAACAACATATTCGCAATCAACACTTTCTTTTATTGGTCACGAAGATAATATTGACAGTAATTTACCGTTAGTAGCTAAAATGAATTGGAATGGCGGAGGCGCTCATGTGGTTGTTGTGAGCGGATACAATTCATCTGCATCTGCAAAGACATTGAGGTTAATTGATCCGTGGGGAAGTGTTGCGACAAAATCGTATGCATATTCCAGTTTAGTGAATGGGACGTCCATTGGATCAGGCACAGGTAAATATGTTACTACGTTTTATACTGCTGTGTGAGAAAATTGCTTCCTGTCTGAATATAAATGTTTGCAAAAAGGAGTGACATCATGAAAAAACATAATAAATATGTCAGTATTGTCATTATCGCCATATCACTGTTTTTAACCACATCTTTTTCTTTTGCTGACAGTAGTTCAAGTAAAAATGTCGATATGTTTCCCTCGGGTTTCGATAAAGAATATGTGATAAATGATATGGTGAATTGGCTGAACGATACATACCGAGGCGATGAAGGTATTACAACAACAAAAAAGGACATTGATTTATCTAAGGCTTATAAAATATATGTTGATACAGATATATTCACACTGAAATCAAATAAATATGATGATATTGTTGCTGCATTAGAGAAGGGAACATATTTCTATTTTGTACCTATATTTGATAAGGATGCGACATATCTGGTCAATGTCCAATATTATAAACCGTTAAGTGCAGATGCAAAAAAGATATTAACAGAAGAAGAAATTGCAGATTATAATAGTAAGGTTGGCAAATGGGCTGTTGTTGGCATAGATCAATACGATGATGAAAGTCCATTTCGAGATTATTATACAACCGCGGCAAAGGCAACCGGAAACAATAAGGAGAAACCATTGCTCATAGGAAGTTTGCCATATTTTAGAGATGTTGTAGCACTTTATTCCGACGGTAATGGTAATGCAGGTAGTATTGTGCCGATCATTCCGGAACTCATGGAGACAGAGCTTCTTGGGTTAAATGTCGCAGAAAAAAGCAAAGCATATCAGTATGGTGATATTAAAGAGAAGGTTGCATACGCAAAAAAAATTGACCCTGATAGGAATGAAAATCTGATTGGAGGCTCATCTGGCATCAATGAAACGCCGAACAGAGAACTCGATAACGCGTCCGGTTTACCGCTTGTAAAAACGATCGGTTTTGTTATTGTTGGAATCGCTTTAATTTCTGTAGCAGTCGTACTGATATTAATACGCCGTGGGCGAAAGATGCAAATGGGAAAAGAGTGAATACACGATACACCATACACGGAAACACAATTAAACAAATTGTTGATTTTGATGAAGATACAGCATTTCCGGTTGTGGCAGATCCCGAATTATGGGATGATGTGAAATGTGCTGCGGCTTTGGTATTATGCGGAATAGGCGCCACTGCGACAGCGAAACTGGCTGTAAGGCTTGTAAAAAATGCAGGTTCTGTGGCTAAAGCAGTAAAAGCAATGTATAAAGTTATAAAGATGAGAGAATTTCATGAAACGATCAAAGCGTTGGTTTACTAAAATAACAAGCATTATTGTAGGAATAATAGTTACGATTCTTCTCTTATACTTGTTTGACTTTCTGCATGGTTTATCGGATTTTATTCATGATAAATATCCAAAATTTGAATTTGTATGGACTATGACGAGAATAGGATTGGTTTTAATACTTGCCGGCATATTTATTAAGGATGTTATTGAAAGATTGAAAACGCAGGAAAGCGAAAGGGGAGAAATCAAACCTATCATGATAGAAGGCGCGTGTGTTGTTATCGGAATTGCGGCAACAGTAAAATATTTCATAACGTGAAACACGTCAATGCAAGTTCCGTAGCATAGTTGTTATTACCCGCGACAGAGATACTCAGTTCCTTGTCGCGGGTTTTTGGGGAAAAGCATTCTTTTGTTTGGGCGGCGCCTGGCGCTTTACCCTGTAGCTGCTGCGCTCGCGATATGCCGCTTGATTTTTGTGCAAGTTTCGATTGTGGTAGGAGCATGAGGACGGCGGCATAATGAGAATGCCCACGCGGTGTTTGTTTCTCGTCCCGTTTGTTGCTGTGGGATAAAGCGGGACGCCGGAGGAAGGATGGGCGTATGGTTTACCGTGCCCGCACAGGGGAGCGGCTTGGGACGGTAATGGCCATTTTAGCGGGACGGCACGGAATGGCGCGTATGTCCCGCGCAAGGGATAGCAGCGGTATACTTTTTCGCCGCAGGTGAAAAAGATACAAGCGGATAGCCCGGTGGGGCCCCGCCCCATGCGCCCCAAAAGGATACCTCGATCGGAGGGATTCCGGGGCGGGGCCCGGAATGACAGACGAGGGCGCGAACGTTGCGGATCGCGCTCACTGCGTTTGCTGTCCGCGGGTGACAGACGAGAGCGCGGGGATTGCGGGGCGGGGCCCGCAATGACGGGCGGCGGCATGGTATAATGGATTCGGAATTCCTGCACATGGGAGGTGAATTCATGAATATTGCAATTCTCTTTGCGGGGGGCGTCGGTCGCCGCATGGGATCATACCGGTCAACGCCGAAGCAGTTTATCGAGGTGGACGATAAGCCCATTATTATCTACACGCTCGAATATTTTCAGGCGCACCGGGATATCGACGCTATCTATATCGCGTGCGTCAGCGACTGGATCGACCATTTGGAGAAGCTGGTCGGGCGGTGGGAGATCACGAAGGTGCGGCGCATCGTCGCGGGCGGCGAAACGGCGCAGCACAGCATCTACAACGCGCTGACGGCGGCTCGCGAGGAATGCGGGGGCGACAGTATCGCGCTGATACACGACGGCGTCCGGCCGTTTATTACGGGGCGGCTGATCTCGGATGTGATCGAGTCGGTGAAGAAATTCGGGAGCGCTATCACGTGCACGCCGAGCTATGAGACGGTGATAATCAGCATGGATGAGCAGAATATCGCCTCTGTCCCGCCGCGGAAGAATATGCATTCCGCGCAGGCGCCGCAGGCGTTCCCGCTCGACGATATTATCGCGGCGCATAATGAGATACGGAAGATAAACCCGGCGTATGAGGATGTGGTGGACGCGTGCACCATCTATCACCAGCTCGGGCGGAAGATCCATATGGTCGCGGGCAACCGGGGCAATATCAAGATAACGCGGCCGGAGGACGTCTATATGCTGAAGGGGCTGTTTGAATACCGGCGCGGCGAGGAGATCCTCGGCATTACGCTTTTGGAAACCGGCGATGAATAGGATCGTAAGGGAGGACGTCGGCCGGCTGCTCACGCGTGAGTACGATACGGGCGGATTGAACGGGGCGACGGTTTTGATCGCGGGCGCGAACAGCCAGATCGCGCGGTTTCTGACCTATCTGCTGATCGAACTCAGCGACAGGCGAAACCTCGGTATGCGCTTTGTCCTGCTTGCGCGGGACGGCGAAAAAGCGGCGGCGAACTTTGCGGATTACCGCGGCAGGGAGGACGTGACGCTGATCGCGCAGGATATCGCGGAGCCGCTGCGGTATGAGGGGACGGCCGACGTTATCTTCCATTCGGGCGGTTCGTCGAGTCCGTACCACTACCTTCATGATCCCGTCGGGATCGTCAAGGCGAACGCGCTCGGGACGATCAACGTGCTCGATTACGCGGCGCGGCATGCGGTGAAGCATGTCGTCTTTGCGTCGTCGCGCGAGGTCTACGGCGACGTTCGGCCCGGAACGGCGTTTATCCGCGAAGAGGATTGCGGCGTGTTCGACCATATGAAACAGCGGAATTGTTATCCCGAAAGCAAGCGGCTTGCGGAAAGCGCTTTTGCCGCCTATGCCGCGCAGTACGGCGTTCCGTATTCGATACTGCGCATCGCCAGCGTTTACGGCCCGGGCATGATAGTGAAAAATGACGGCAGGGCGATCGCGGATATCGTCGCGGCGGCGGCGGACCGGCGCGATATCGTGCTGACCGGCCCCGGAACGGTGGTGCGCGGGTACTGTTACATTTCCGATATCGCGGACGGGATTCTGCGCGTAATGAGCTCGCCCGCAAAAAATCAGATTTATAATCTTTCCAACGAAACGGAGCTGATGCCGCTTCGGGACATCGCGTCGCTGGCGGCGGGGCTTTTCCCGGAGCGAAATATCGGCGTGGTGTACGCGGATCCCGGCGACGCGCCGCTGAAAGGCGCGTACAGCGCGGCCGCGTTCGTGCCGATGGATACGTCGAAAATAGAAAATCTCGGCTGGAAACCCGCGGTAAAACTGGCCGACGGCCTGCGGCGGACGATCGTTTCGTATGATGAGGACAGGCAGGTAATAACGCCGGTATGAGATTCGTGGTGTGGATAGCCGAAGCAGGTATGCGTTTCATCTATTTTTTTATGAAACTGCGGCCCGTGAAAGATAATATCGTGATGATAAGCCGGCAGAGCGATGATGTTCCGCTGGATTTTCGGCTACTTTGTGACGCGCTAAAAATCGCGGCGCCGGAATATAAGGTCGAAATTCTCGCGAAGAAACTTGGGTCGGGTCTGCGCGGGGCGGTTCGGTATTTGCCGCATATGCTGCGCCAGATGAGCGCCATCGCGCGCGCGCGCGTCGTCGTTCTCGATTCCTACTCTATTGCCGTCAGTCTGCTGAAACACCGGCGGGGTCTGCGCGTAATACAGATCTGGCACGCGATCGGTTTGCTGAAAAAGGCGGGATATGCCGCGGTCGGCGGCGAGGAAGGGCGCGACGCCGGGCTTGCGCGTCTGATGCGTATGCATGAAAATTACGATTATATCTGCGCGAGTTCGGACGCGTGCCGGCTGGGTATTGCGGAAGTGTTCGGCTATGACGAGGCGCGGGTGGTCGTAAAGGTGTTGCCGCGAGCGGATTATCTGCGCGATAACCGCGTGAGAGGTGAGGCGCGCGCCCGGTTTGCGCAGGCGTATCCGGAGCTTGCGGCGGGGGGCCGGAAGAAAATACTCTACGCGCCCACGCATCGGCGCAGCGCGAACGGGGAATTGCAGAGGAACCTTGCGCAGCTTGCGGACGCTTTTGATTTTACAAAATATGATCTGATCGTGTCGCCGCATCCCCTGTCGGAGATATCGCTTGACAGAAAGGGCGGGTGGTTCCCGCGCGGGTTTTCGAGCCTCGAGCTCGCGATGTGCTGCGACGCCGTCGTTATCGACTATTCGTCGATACTGTTTGAAGTCGCGATACTCGGCGTGCCGCTGTATTTTTTCACCTACGATCTCGACGCGTATCTCGCGGATCCGGGATTTTTTATCGATTTTGCCGGTGAAGTCCCCGGAAATAAGCGGGTGACGGCGGCCGAGGTGGTAGCGGATATCGAAGCCGAAACCTATGACGCCGGTACGATGCGCGCTTTTCTTGAGAAATATGTGGATATAGATGATCCGCATTGCGCGAAGACCTTGGCTGAGTTTGTGGCGAAGGCCGGGGCGAAAGCCGGATCCGATGCATGATTATTTTTTTATTTATAAATAAATATTTCATATTAAAATCTTAAACTCTTAACATATCATTTTTTACCTCAATACCGAGATCAAATTACCCAAAACATCGGCTGAATTTATCGCTTGATTCGATTCCGTGTTATAATAATTTATTATGTTTAGACAGAAAATATTTATCACATATTGGGCGCTTGCCGCGCTGCTTGTGCCCGGCGCGGCGTACGCCTATATCGATCCGGCAACGACCACGTATATCATTCAAATCATCACCGCCATCGTTATCACGCTCGGCGTGACGCTCGGCGTGCTGCTCTACCGGATGCGCATGATCGTTATGAAAGCGAAGGCGCATGTTCTGCGGCTGCGCGTCCGCTTTTCCCCGGCGAAAAATCCGGCGAATAGCGCAGGCGCTGATGCGGAGACCGGAACGGAACGGACGGAAAGTGAAGACGCCGCGCCGCAGCATGCGATACCGGTCCGCGAAAATTTTCCCGCGGTGGTGTCGGCAGAGGAATACGTGGCGCAGGAACCGCTCGCGGCTTCGGAGGCGAAGCAGGCGGGCACGGGAAAACGCTTCGCGCGTGACGACCGAAAGTTTACGCGCCGGGCGCTGTCGGTGCTGCCGCTCTCGTTTGCGCTGTCGTTCTCTTTCATTATATTCTCCTGCTTCGACCTCTACGTTTCAAATTACGGCGATATGCCGTTTACGCTCAAGGAGATAACGCCTGTCATACTCCTGACGGGTGCGGCGGCCTTCCTCGTCGTCGCGGGTGTGCTGATGATGTTTAAGGGCGTCATCCTCGACGTCCTGATGAGCTGCGCGTTTGCCGTTCTTCTCGCGGGTTATCTGCAATCGACGTTCCTGAACAAAGGGATGGGGCAATTGACGGGCGACGTGGCGCGGTGGGGGCAGGATCACACGGGGCGGGTGCTGCTGAATGCCGCGATCTGGATCGCCGTGCTGCTCGCGGTCTTTGCGCTTCGGTATTTTCGCCGCGGCGCGTGGCGCAAGCTCTGCGTGCTGCTTCCGCTCGCGCTGGTCGTGATTCAATCCGTCGCGCTTGTCAGCGCATTATCCGGCGTCAACAATACCGCCACCGGCTATACGCAGACGGAAGCGAAACATAATAAGGCGCTGAGTTACGACGGCATCTATGACGTCGGCTCGAAAAAGAACACGATCATTTTTCTGTTGGACAAATTGGACGCGAACTATATCCGCGACGTGCGGAAAACGGACCCGCATTTTTTCGACAAGCTGGACGGGTTTACGGAATACACGAACAACATCACGCATTACTCGAACACCTTCCCCTCCATCTGCAATATGCTGACCGGGGAGATGTATTACTGGGACTACCCCGCCGACGAGTATTATTATAAGGCGTATGAGAATTCGCCTTTTCTGAAGGACGTCAAAAAGCAGAATTACGATATCCGCCTGTATCTGGTCAAGGATTACGATTACAACGATGTGGAGCAACTGGGCGGCGTCGTCGATAATATCAACACGGTCACGTATGAATTCCGCGGCCGGGTCGCGATGGTCAAACTGCTCAAACTTTCCGCGCTGCGAAACGCGCCGATGGGCGTGAAGCCGTTACTGTGGATGTCCTCCACCGAGATGCTGCACGCGGTCAGTGTGCACCGCAACGAGCACGGGCAGTATCAGGACAACGATATTGAGTTCCACGAGGGTTTGATGGAGAAGCGCCTCAGGGCGGCGGGGGACAACAGTTTTATCTTCTACCATATGACGGGGCCGCACGCGCCGTTTAACATGAACGAGAAGATGCAGCGGGTCAAGAAATCGAATTCGCTGAAGCAGACGAAGGGGTCGTTCAATATCGTCTACGATTATATGGAGCAGCTCAAGCACATGGGCCTGTACCGTGACGCGACGATCATTATAACGGGGGATCACGGCGTGAACGGCGAAAGTCCGGCGGAAGCGAAGAAGCCGATAGTGACGGGTCTTTTCGTAAAACCGGCGGGCGCGGAAGGGGCGCCGCTCGCGGTGAATAACGCTCCGGTCGCGCCGGAACATATGCGCGCGACGGTCATCGCGTCGACGGGAGGGAAGACGGACGCCTACGGCGACGACTACTTCACCGCGCCGGCGAAGTCCGCTGAGCCGCGAACCATGCTGTACGTATACGATGCGCACGGCGATAAGGATGTGGAGGAATACCGCATTACCGGCGACGTCAAGGATTTTCGCAACTGGGATTTCGTGCGGAATGTGCCGATAAAGAACCGGTATATCACGCCGTGGATGAAAAAGCCGGTCGGCGGGAAGGGGCCGCCGAAGGGATGATGCAGGGTAAGTCGCAGGGAGGGCTGTTTCGAGGTTGATGTAAAAATATGGAAAATGCATGCGGCGGAAGTTTTCAAAAGCCCCTTTATAAATAATCCGCAAGGACAGCCCCATGCGCCCCAAACAGATATCTCGATCTTTTCCTTCTGAAACACGCCCGGAATGACGCCAAGCCCGGTTCTGTGCTATAATGCTTTTGTTATGTTTAAACGAAGAATATTTATTGCCTACTGGGCTCTCGCCATATCGCTTTTGCCCTGTATCGCTTATGCCTATATCGATCCGGCAA
>JAISEX010000058.1 GCA_031263875.1 Eubacteriales Family XIII. Incertae Sedis bacterium
TGAGAATTAAACACGGCGCGCGGAAGCGCCCACGAAGAACGCGACGCATAGCCAGACGGCACGGTGAGAACGCTCACGTCATAGTCTACTCTCGCGTTTTTTGATGTTTGCGCGAGAGTCTGGTACGCCGGACTAAGGATAAACACGCGTTACACCTTGCCCGCCTTTTCGCGCAAGGGATAGCAGCGGAAATACCGCAGGCCGCCCACTAGATCGCTTGTTTTGTTCGTTGTGCTATGCTCTTTTACTCTGCCGCGCAGTTTTGTGAAACAGGCGACCGAGGAATTGGAGCGGATAGCCCGGTGGGGCGCAGCCCCATGCGCCCGAATAAATATCCTGCGATTGTAAGCCATGGTCAAGTAACGTTTCAATCCGCGAGCAGAAACTCTCGACCTCGTGCGAGATTTATGTAATTTCCCGCCGCGCAAGTCCCAGATTAAACCCTGATCCAAACCGTTGCGGCAGGACACCTTTTATTTATAGTAAATCAGTTTATTGTTCTTCAGCATTTTGAGGAACGTGGCGAGCCGATCCCAGACCGGCTCGATGGTTTCGCCGAATTCCGCGGACAGAAGGGCGCCGATATCGTAGACGGTGCGCTTCCCGTCAAGGTGGCTCCAGACGAAGCTGCCGAATTCGTCGAGGTCAACGGTGAACGTTTCGGGAACGCGCGGCTTGACGCGCCGGATCAGACGGTCGAGCGGGCTCATGCGCGGTATCACGATATGGCTGAGCCCGTCGTCCGTTACAGAGGAATGAAAATCCTGGTTTTGCGCCGGCGTCATGTCGAGCAGGTTTTTTCCGCGGTGTGCCGTGCTCATGCCGTTTGTTTTTTCTTACCGACGGAGCTGAAGTAGAGGTAGGCGCCGAGGGCGAGGAACAGTATGCTGCCGCCGATTTGGAACGCTTCGTGGTGCGCCGCGCGGAATGCTTCCGGAATGGGGAGCACCAGCGGCACGTCAAAGACCGCGAACAGGGCGAGCACTATTCCCACGAGCCCTTCTCCGGCGATAAGGCCGGACGAAAACAGGATGCCGTTTTCCGCGCCACAGGTTTCCGCGTTTGCGCTGAGCGATTTCCGCCGGCGATCCACAGCGAGCCGTATCAAGCCGCCGACGATCAATGGCACCGAGAGATGTATCGGCAGGTACAGCCCTATCGCCACGGGAAGCACGGGTATTTTGACGAGAGCGAGCGCCACGCCGATGCCGATGCCGACGATAATGAGCGGCCACGGCATGTTGTTGCCCATAACGCCTTCGACGACCATGCGCATCAAACCCGCCTGCGGCGCGGGCAGTTCCTTGGAACCGAAGCCCCACGCCTCGTTCAATATAATGAGGATCCCGCCGATGGCCAACGCAGCCGCGACGACGCCCAGAAGCTGTCCCGCCTGCTGTTTCCGCGGCGTTGCGCCGACGAGAAAGCCCGTCTTTAGATCCTGCGAGGTATCGCCGGCGATAGCCGATATGATGCAAATAACGCTGCCGACGGCTATGGTGGCTATCATGCCCGTCTGCCCGTCGTTGCCCGTCAGCTTGAACAGCGATGCCGTAATGAGAAGCGTCGCTATCGTCATGCCGGACACGGGGCTGTTTGAGCTGCCCACGATCCCCACGATGCGGGACGCCACCGTCGCAAAGAAGAAGCCGAATATCGCGATAATCAGGGCCCCGCCGATGCCGGTCGGGACTATCGGCGTCATTCCCATTACGAGAATTATAACGAGCGAGCCGATAATGATGAACTTATAGGGCAGATCCCTGTCCGTCCGCAAGCCGGACGCCTGGCCGGATTTTATGTCCTTGTAATTCTGGACGGAATCCTTGACGGTACGCCCGCTAAGCGGGAGGCTCTGAATAAGGCTGAATATGCCGCCGAACGCGACGGCGCCCGCCCCGATGTAACGTATGTAATTTTCCCACAACGCCCAATGATCCATCTCCGCGACGGACACCGTTCCGGGGTAGATAATGGCATCGGCCAGCGAGCCGAATTCCGATATGATCGGCATGGCGACGAACCAGCCGATAACGCCGCCCGCGAGCATGTATGCGGAAATGCGCGCGCCGACGATGTAGCCGACGCCGAGCAGCGCCGGCAGTATGTCCGCGCCGATGCCCGTGCCTTTCAGACCCTTGATGCTCCAGTCCACTTCCGACGGGAACAGCTTGAGACCGTCCGCGATAAACTTGTAGAGCGCGCCCGCGCCGACCCCGATAAACGTCTTTTTCGCCTTGCTGCCGCCTTCCTCTCCCGCGAGCAGCACCTGAGCGCAGGCAGTTCCCTCGGGATACGGCAGGGTGCCGTGCTCCTTGACGATCAGCGCGCGCCGCAGCGGTATCATAAACAGCGTGCCGAGAATGCCGCCGAACAGCGCGATAGCCGATATCATCAGATAACTCGGTTTGCCCATATCCCATTGCTGGTACCAGATAAACAGCGCGGGTATCGTAAAGATCGCGCCCGCCGCGAGCGATTCGCCCGCCGAGCCGATCGTCTGCACCATATTGTTTTCGAGAATGGAATCCCGTTTCAATATACCGCGCATAATGCCCATCGAGATTACCGCCGCCGGTATCGCGGCGCTCACGGTCATTCCCACGCGCAGCCCGAGATAGGCGTTCGCCGCGCCGAAAATGACGGCGAGCAGCACGCCCATAATAAGTGAAAACGGCGATAATTCCGGCAGTATCTTGTCCGCCGATATAAAAGGCCGAAAGCCTTCGTCTGTCTTTTCATCGTTCACGATGTCCTCCTCCGTAAAATAAATAACTTATAAGTTAACCTATATATTTTATCAGCAGGAGGGAGGATTGCGCAAGGTGTTCCGGAAGAACGGGCGGCCGGTGCAGACTCGGTGAAGAAGTATTGCTGTATTCGATAATATTGGTGAGGGCGCATGGGGCTGTCCCGCAGTTGATTTTAGGTGACTTTGCGTAACGGAAAATATTGGTAATAACATAAATCGAAAGCTATTGAGAGGACAGCCCCATGCGCCCAAGCAAAAATGCGAACACGGAAAGTTTTGAGTGGCTATGCGCCTCTACTCCCGATCAATGATCTTATGCAAAAAAGTTTGGATGCGCGGGTTGTCGGGATTTTGCAGGATGCCGTGGGGGTCGCCCTCGGCGATGATCTGGCCCTCGTCCATAAAGATGACGCGATCGGAGATTTCCGCCGCGAAGTTCATCTCGTGCGTAACGATAAGCATCGTAATGTGTTCTTTCGCGAGGTCCTTGATAACGCGCAGCACCTCGCCGATAAGCTCCGGGTCGAGGGCGGACGTCGGCTCGTCGAACAGCATCAGTTCCGGCTCCATGGCGAGCGCCCGCGCGATGGCGACGCGCTGCTGCTGGCCGCCCGAAAGCTGGCCGGGATAGCTGTCCTTTTTATCGGACAGGCCGACGCGCGCGAGCAGGGCGAGCGCTTTTTCCGTCGCTTCGTCCTTCGATAATTTCTTCACGTACACAGGCGCCTCGATCAGATTTTCGAGGACGGAACGGTGCGGAAAGAGATTAAAATTTTGAAATACCATGCCGATGCTCGTGGCGATTTGCTGTATTTCGGCGGCACTCGGATAGACGGATTTGCCCTCCGCGTCGGCTTTCGCGAGGAATGAGCCGGCTATCTCGATGCTGCCGCGCTCGGCCGTTTCGAGGTGATCGACGCACCGGAGCAGCGTGCTCTTGCCCGAACCCGACGGCCCGATAACGGACACGACTTCGCCGCGGTTCACCGAGAGGTCGATGCCCCGCAGCACGTGCAGTTTCCCGAAATATTTATGCAGTTTTTCTATCTTTAATACTTCCATCTTGTCAAGCCCGTTACTTGATTGAATAATACGCGAACCGCTTTTCGAGCCGCCGGAACAGCAAAATCACGATAAAGGTGAGCGCGAGGTAGATGCACGCGGCTATCACGAGGGCGGTAATATTGAAGTCGCGCGACATCACTTTCTGCGCGTTCCGCAAAATCTCCGTGATCGTGATGACGGAGCAGAGCGCCGTGTCCTTGATAAGGTTGATGGCCTCGTTCCCCATCGGCGGCAATATTATCTTGACCGCCTGCGGCAGAATAATGCGCCGCATCATGAGCCAATGCGGCATGCCGAGCGCCTTCGACGCCTCGTATTGCCCCCGGCCGATCGACTGAATGCCCGCGCGGAATATCTCCGTAAAATAGGCCGCGTAGTTGAACACGAAAGTGAGCAGCGCGGCGGGCAGCGGTTCGAGCGATATCGCGCCGTTCGTCAGTATCGCCAGGCCGTAATACGTGAAAAACAGTTGCAGCAAAAGCGGCGTCCCGCGGAACACCCACGTGTAGATGCTTATCAGAAAACGCACGACGCGGAACCGGCTCAGCTTGCCGATGGCGCAGAGGATACCGATAGGAATCGAAAAGACGAGCGTTACGGCAAAGACCTGCAGCGTAACGCCCGCTCCCATTGCAATATAACCGACTATCTCCCGAGCATACGCTAAATCCATCGCGGCTTATTTGAAATCCGCCGCTGTCAGACGCGCTACGTCGCGAATGACGATGTCGTTCCCGGCGCCGAACCACGGCTCGCTTATCTGCGCGGTCGTGCCGTCGGCTTTCAGCTCGTCGAGCGCCTTGTCGATAGCGTCGGCGAGAGCTTCCTCACCCTTGCGGCAGCCGATACCGAAGTATTCGTCGCCAAGCGATTCCTCGAGTATCACAAACGTATCGGGGTTCTGCTTCATCACGTATTCGATCAGCACCTTGTCAACGGCGACCGCGTCAATGCGCGTGCTCGACTTCAAGTCGTTCAGCGCGTCCTGATAATCGTCATAGGTGCGAAGTTCTTTCAGCGATCCGCTAAATTCCGCGTCCGCATTGACGAGTTCTTCCGCGGCGCTGTCCGTCTGCACTCCGACGGTTTTGCCCGCCAGCTCAGCCTTTGTCTTAATGGAAGAATCGGCGCGCACAACGAGGAATTGCTGGTTGTTCAGGTACGGCTTCGTAAAAGTCACCTGCTCTACGCGGTCCTTGAGTATCGAGTAACCGTTCCAGATAACGTCGATTTTCTTCGACTGTAATTCCGCCTCTTTGGTCGTCCAGTCGATCGGCTTGACCACGAGTTTCACGTCGAGCTTATTCGCGACCGCCTGAGCAAGATCGATATCGAAACCGACGATCTGGCCGTTGTCGTCGAAGCCCATCGGCGGGAACGCGTCGTCGCAGCCGAGAATAAGCTCGCCCCGGTCCTGAATCGCTTTGAGCGAATTATCCGCGGACGTGTCGCCCTCGTCAGCGGCATCTTTATTCCCGCAGGCGGTAAACGCAAACAGCGCTGATATGGCAAACGCTATGGCCAATATTGAACATAATCTCTTTTTCATATAATTCTCCCTGCTTTCCGTAGCCGTTATAATAAAATGATTGCTTTAGTATTTTACCATAGGAAAGCGGCAAAGGGTACCGTTAAAACCACCGGCGTGTTAATTTGTGCATTAATGTGGCGTGAACAGAGAAATGCTCTGGGCGCATGGGGCTGCCCGAAATGATTTTGTTACTGAATCGTGGATCCAAGTGTCATTAGAGTTGTAACGAAATTAGCTATTTTCCATATTGTGGCAACGAGTTGACCGCAAATCAGGTTGTCTTTACGCCATAATCGTTTACGTTTGTTGTACTTAATTTTAATTTCGTTACAACTCTATTGCGAGGAGCGAAGCAACGTTCGCTGCGCTCACTCCTCCGCTCGCGTTGCTCGCTTCGCTGTCCCTTGCGC
>JAISEX010000206.1 GCA_031263875.1 Eubacteriales Family XIII. Incertae Sedis bacterium
GGCCCGCGGCAGGTCGCTCTCCGCAATAACGCCGCTTCTGAGCGCGTCGTCGATGTCGTGATTGATGTAGGCGATGCGGTCACTGATCTTGACGACCTGACCTTCAAGCGTGTACGGCCGTGTGCTGCCCGTGTGATTTTTGATGCCGTCCCGGACTTCCTCTGTCAGATTCATGCCGCGCCGGTTCGCGCTGTTTTCGAGTACGTCGACGACGCGAAGCGACTGGATATTATGCTTAAATCCGCCCGGGTGTTTTTTATCGAGAAAATATTCGCCATTGTGGCCGAAGGGCGTATGGCCGAGATCGTGAGCCATGGCGATGGCTTCCGTCAGGTCCTCGTTGAGCCGGAGCCCGCGCGCGATGCTGCGCGATATCTGCGCCACTTCGAGCGTGTGCGTCAGTCGTGTCCGGTAATGGTCGCCCTCGGGCGCGAGAAAAACCTGCGTCTTGTGCATCAGCCGGCGCAAGGCTTTCGAGTGGATCACGCGGTCGCGGTCGCGCTGAAAATCCGTGCGGAATTCGCATTGTTCTTCCGCCGCCGCGCGCCCCTTGGATTCCGCCGCCTTCGCCGCATATTCCGAAAGTATCTGATATTCGCGTTGTTCGGATTCTTCCCGTGTCAGCATCGTTTGTGCCTCTTTATGTTACGCGCCCCCGCGCGTTACGCGTCAGACGCCGGTATGCCCGAAGCCGCCGCCTCCGCGCGCGGTGTCGGTCAGTTCATCGGCCACGTCCCACGCTACTTTTTCATACCGCGCAATCACCATCTGCGCGATCCGGTCGCCGTTTTCGATAACGAAATCCTCGTCGCCGAGATTGACGAGCGCCACTTTGATTTCACCACGGTAATCGCTGTCGATCGTGCCGACGCCGTTCGCCATCGTGATCCCGCGTTTCGACGCAAGGCCGCTGCGCGCCCGTATCTGGGCTTCGTAGCCATCAGGCAGTTCGATAAAAATGCCCGTGGGAACGAGAAAACGCTTGCCCGCGGGTATCGTTACCGGCTCGCTCACGAACGCCTTCAGATCCATTCCCGCGGAGCCGTGTGTTTCGTATTCCGGCAGAGGCGCTCCGTTTTCCGTTCTTATTTTCACCGTTAATTTCTCCATATATTACCTTCCATCAAGCTGACCCGCACATTGGTTTCGGATCAGTAATTTCCATATATTTCCTCTCTCCGAGTCAACCGTCAATTTTCACTTGGCGGATCGATTAAACCTTCTCATTCAGCCGCATCGATTTCTTTAACCTGTATCGAATCGGCCCGATCGTTAAACCGCCGCCGAATCGCTGCTTATCACCACGCTCGTATATCCCGCGGGATCCGCATACGACTGCGCGATCCTGCCGATATCGTCCGGCGTCACCGCATCGATGCCGCGCATTATTTCCTCCTGCGAAAACGTCCGGCCGAGCAGCAGCAGATTGCGCCCGGTGGCGAACATCCGCGTTGAAATGCTTTCCTGGCCAAAGACGTATGCGCCCTTGCTCTGCTCCTTCGCCTTGCTGAGCTCGTCATCGGGTATCCGCGCCGCCGTCATGCCGGCAATTTCCGCGAGTATCGCGTCTTTCGCTTCTCGTTCCTTATCGGAACCGACGCCGGCGTAGACCATAAAGAGCCCGTCGTCCGTAAACGCGTTGTTCATCGAATAGACGGAGTAGGCAAGCGCCTTGTCCTCCCTGACATTTTGGAAAAGCCGCGAACTCATGCCGCCGCCGAGTATGCCGTTATACAGCGAAAACGTGTAATAATCGTCGGCGTCCATCGCCGTTCCCCGCCGCCCGAGGAAGAGATGCGTCTGCTCGATATCCTTCGTGCGCCTGATGGTTTCGGGGACAAATTCGCTCGGCCGTATCGAACGCGCCGAACCGCCGCCGCGAACCGCGCCGAAGCCTTCTTCGAGCAGCGCCCGCACCGCCGCGGGATCGAAATTCCCCGCCACGGAGATCACGATATTTCCCGCCACGTAACGGCTTGCGAGATACGCGAATATGTCGTCCCTCGTAATCGCGGTAACGGAATCCTTCGTGCCGATCACGCTGTGGCCGAGCTCGGAGCCGGAGAACACCGCTTCGCAGATAAGATCGTGGCCGAGGTCTTCAGGGCTGTCCTCGATCATATTCATCTCCTCGATAACGACGTTCTTTTCCTTCTCCATTTCGGTCGGGTCAAAGACCGAACCGGAGAACATATCGGCGAGTACGTCTATCGACTTCCCGATATGCTCCGACTGGGTTTTCACGTAATAGCAAGTCGCTTCCTTGCCCGTAAACGCGTTGATACTGCCGCCGATGCGGTCGATATCCTCGGCGATCGTCTTGGCGCTCCGCCGCTGCGTCCCCTTGAACATCATATGCTCGATAAAATGCGAGATGCCCGCGTGCTCGGTTTCATCGATAGCGCCGGCGCGTATCCACACGCCGACGGCCGCGGACTGTACATAGGGCAGCCGTTCGAGCGCTATCGTTATTCCGTTGCTTAATGTGCTTGTTTCTATCATTATTAATCCGGCACGTTCGTGCGAACCAAATTGATCCGGCCCTGACCGTCTATTTCATCGACCTTCACCTCAACGCGGTCGCCGATATTCATCATATCCTCGACCTTCGCCACGCGGTGCCGCGCCATCTTCGAGATATGCAGCAGACCTTCCTTGCCCGGCAGCACTTCGATAAACGCGCCGAAATTCATGATCCGCTTCACTTCGCCCTCGTAGGTTTCACCGACTTCAACATCCTTCAGCAGCAGTTCTATCATTTCGATAGCCCGGTTCATGCTTTCGGGATCCGTCGACGCGATGGCGATAAGCCCCGTGTCGTCGATGTCGATCTTGACGCCAGTTTCCGCAATAATGCCGTTGATGGTCTTTCCGCCCTTGCCGACCACGGTGCCGATGTCCTCGGGATCGATCTGTATCGATTCGATTCTCGGAGCATAGGGTGAAATATCGGAGCGCGGTTCGGACAGTTCCTCTTTCATCACGCTCATAATGTGCATACGCCCCTCATGCGCCTGACGCAGGGCTTTTTCGAGGATGTCCTTCGAGAGGCCGTGCACCTTGATGTCCATCTGGACGGCGGTAACGCCCTTTTCCGTACCAGCGACTTTAAAGTCCATATCACCGTAATGGTCTTCCAGACCCTGTATGTCGGAGAGTACCTCGATGCGGCTTTCGCCCGTCGCTTCGTTATATTCCTCGACAAGACCCATCGCGATACCGGAAACCATCGCCTTGATCGGCACGCCCGCATCCATCAGCGACAGACAGCTTCCGCACACCGACGCCTGCGACGAGCTGCCGTTCGACGATAGGATCTCCGAAACCACGCGGATCGCGTACGGGAATTCGTCCTCGCCCGGAAGCACCGGGATAAGCGCGCGCTCCGCGAGCGCCCCGTGGCCGATTTCACGGCGTCCCGGGCTGCGCATCGGGCGCGTTTCGCCGACGGAATACGGCGGGAAATTGTACTGATGCATGTAACGCTTCGTCGTTTCTTCGCCGATACCGTCGATGGTCTGCGCCTCGCGCAGAGTCCCGAGCGTCGTTACTGTCAGAGCCTGCGTCTGGCCGCGCTTGAACAGCGCGCTGCCGTGAGTCCGCGGAAGGAAACCCGTTTCCGCCCATACGGGACGGACCTCGGTGGTCTTGCGCCCGTCGGGACGGATCCCCTCATCAAGGATCATGCCGCGGAACCGTTCCACCAATATGGCTTCAACGGCTTCCGAGATGAGTTTCTCGGCGTCGGGATATTCCTCCACAAAACGCTCGGTAAATTCCTCTTTTGCTTCCGTGTAAACCGCGTCGATAGCGTCTGTCTGCGACGCCCTGTCGAAATCGTGCACAGCCGCCTTCAGCCGTTCCTCCGCAAAGCCGCGCACCGCGTCCATTATAGGAGCCGGCACGGAAGCGTCAGGCACTTCCTTCTTCGGCTTGCCTATCTCGGAAATTATCTCGTCGATAAATTCGATGATCTTTTTTATCTCGCCGTGGCCAAAGAGTATCGCTTCGAGAATCGTTTCCTCGGGAACCTCGCTCGCGCCCGCCTCGACCATCATAATCGCGTCGCGCGTTCCGGACACCGTCAAGCTGAGCTGCGATTCCTCGCGCTCCGCCGACGTCGGATTGACGACGAAACGGTCGTTGATAAGACCGACGATAACCGAAGCCGTCGGGCCGTCAAACGGTATGTCCGATATGGACAGCGCAATGGACGAGCCGATCATCGCCGCGATTTCCGGCGGCGCGTCGTTATCGACACAGAGCACCGTCGCGATGATCTGGACGTCGTTCTTGAAGCCCTTCGGGAACAGCGGACGCAGCGGCCGGTCCATCAGCCTCGCCGCCAGCGTCGCCTTTTCGGACGGTCGGCTTTCGCGCTTGATAAAACCACCGGGGATCTTGCCCGCGGCATACATCTTCTCCTCATACTCGCAGCTAAGCGGGAAAAAATCTATCCCCTCGCGCGGTTTCTTCGCCATCACCGCCGACACATTAACGACAGTTTCCCCATAACGCACCGTAATAGCGCCGTTCGCCTGCTCCATCACCTTTCCGGCTTCGATCTGAAGCAGCCGTCCTCCCAGAGCCGTCTTAAACGTCTTGTAATCAGTAAATTTCATAATTTCTTCCTTCCGTTCATTCTTTCCTCCCCGCCGTCCGCCCGCACGTTCAATGCACGCGGGAAAGCAGGTAACATCTTATGCCGCGCGGCCATTTCACGCTTCGCGCAAACCGCGCGCGGCAGAGATACCGGAGCTTCGGCCCCGTCATACCTCACACATCGAGAAACGCAGCGGCTGTGCCGCAGAGCGCTCTACTGTGGCTGAAATATGAAACACGTTCCATATTTCCCTGATGAGAAC
>JAISEX010000258.1 GCA_031263875.1 Eubacteriales Family XIII. Incertae Sedis bacterium
ACAGGACAGCGAAGCGAACGGAGTAAACGTTACCTCGCTCCGGCTCCCCTGTGCGGGCAGAGCAAACGTTACGTTCGTCCTTCCTGCGGCGTATCAGTTTATCATGAAAAATAACAAAAGAAGCGAAATGCAGAACATGGCGTGAGCGTTCTCATCGTGCCGTCCCCGCAGTTTGCTCCCCGCCGCGCCACATACATGAGAACAGACCCGCGGCGGGGCCCGTTCTCATGTGTCTGTATTTGGGGGATGATGTTGTGTGATTAGTACAGATCTCGTGCGAAATTCAGACAGTCCTCGCAAACGCACTTTCCCTTAAATCTCACCGTAAGGGTGTCCTTACCGCACAGGACACAGGAGTGCATTGATTTGGGTGATTTGTAAATCACGGTTGCGGCTTGTTGGTCGGTATGATGCAGCATATGCTTCACCTCTTTTCGTAAAAGTTCTGCACCTAACGTGTATTGACAAAACACAGTTTATTCCCGGGCGTTTACGATTGCAAGAGCAGTTGTAACGAAATGTAATTCTGTACCCATTTTCTGTATTAAGATGTGACGGTGGATGACATAATAATGAATTATGTAAAGCTGTTTCGCGAGAGTCGCGTTTAAGCGCTCGGGAAAAATACCGATGATAAAATAAAAAAGTATTGACAAGGAGCGTTACATGTTATAATATGCTCATATAAGCAACTACTTATATGAAAAATTGCGAGCGTGTAATAAATTCCCGGAGCGGAGGACGGCACGATGAGAAAGCGCACGTCTGCCTCGTTTCTCGTTTCCTTTGTTGTGTATGCGATAAACGGGTACGCCGGCGGGACGGATGAGTGGGTCGTACATCTTGCCCGCACAGGGGAGCCGGAGCGCAGCGGAGGCGACGCGCAAGGGATAGCAGCGGAAATTCCGCGGATAAATGCACCCGATAGATGCCCCCGCCTGAGGGATTGCGGCTCGGAGGCCGCAATGACAACGATGACATGAGCGGAATTGCAGTGAATAGCCCGGTGGGACTGTTTCGAAAGGCAAGGAAAAATATGGAAACAAATGCGACGAGGACTTTCAGCGATATCATTTATACATAACTGCGAAACAGTCCCATGCGCCCAAACTTAATGCGGTGACAGAACAACACAGCCCGAAAACGGGCAACGGAGGAGAACATGAATAACGAAAAGGAGATACGCCAACTCAATATCGAGGAATTCGTCAGGCTTGCGGAGCTCTACAAGAATTTTTCCGATCCGACGCGGCTGAAAATTTTGCACGAGCTGTCGCTCGGTGAGCTTTATGTGCAGGAAATTGCGGATAGGCTCGGCATGTCACAGTCGACGATCTCGCACCAGTTGCGCATTCTCAGAAATGTCCGGCTGGTGCGGTTTGAGAAGGAGGGCAAGAGCGTGCGTTACGCGCTCGACGACGGACACGTACGGGATATATTGAGAATAGGAGTGGAGCATGTCAATCATTCAAAATAATCACAGCCACGATCATGAGCACGATCACGATTGCAGTCACGATCACGGGCACAGCTACGGTCACGACCACGACCATGCGGACGCGCAGTGCCGCGAACACGACGGCGAACATCGCCGCGACGAGGCGCATTGCTGTGATGACGAGCATTGTCATGAGGACGAACAGCGCCACGAGGAACATGGCTGCTCGTGTTGCAGCACGGGACCGACGTATTTCAACGCGAAGGCGGAACAAGAGAACGACGGGTTCGGCGTGCCGGTGGCGGCGGTCATCGGCGCGGCGCTGTTTGCCGCCGGCGTTATCTGCGAGTTCTTCGGGAAATACTTTTTGCCGCAATCGGTCTACGGCTCGTTCGACGATCTGCGGACGGTTCCCGGCGTGATTTTCGCGTGCGTTTTTCTCGCGGCCTATGTCCTGATCGGCCACGGTATCGTGAAGCACGCCGCGCTCGGCATTATCCGCGGCGACCTGTTCAACGAAAACACGCTGATGAGCGTGGCGAGCATCGGTTCGTTTATTATCGGGGAATATCCGGAGGCGGTCGCCGTGATGCTGTTTTACCGCGTCGGCGAATATCTGCAGGACCGGGCGGTGGACAGGAGCAAGTCGCGCATCAGGAACCTGCTGGATATCCGGCCGGACACGGCAAATCTTCTGACCGCTGACGGCGTAAAGGAAGTCCGGGCGGAAGACGTGATGCCGGACGACCGGATACTGGTCAAGCCGGGCGAGCGGGCGCCGCTTGACGGAATCATCGCGGAGGGGCAGGGTTATATCGATATGAGCGCGCTGACAGGCGAATCGGCGCCCGTGTCCGTCGCGGCGGGTGACGAGATACTCGCGGGTTCGGTCAGCACCGACGGCCTGCTCAACGTGCGCGTCACGAAGGTCTTCGGCGAATCCACGGCGAGCCGCATTATCGGCCTTGTTGAGAGCGCGGAGGCCGGCAAAGCCAAGACGGAGAATTTTATTACACGGTTCGCGAAGGTCTACACGCCCATCGTCGTGGGACTCGCCCTGCTGCTCGCCGTCGTTCCGCCGCTTTTCGGCCTGGGAAGTTTTATGGAATGGATACGCAAGGGGCTGGTTTTCCTTGTCGTGTCGTGCCCGTGCGCCCTCGTCGTGTCGATACCCGTCGGGTTTTTCGGCGGCATAGGAGCGGCCTCGGTGCGCGGGATACTGATCAAAGGCGGCAACTATCTTGAAGCCCTCGCAACGGCGGACACGGCCGTCTTCGATAAAACCGGAACGCTGACGACCGGCACGTTTCGCGTAACGGAAGTGCGGACGGGCGCCGGATTTGGCGAAGAAAGCGTTCTGCGGTACGCGGCGGCTCTCGAACGGAATTCCACCCATCCGATAGCGCGGTCGATAGTCGGAAAATATGAGGAATCGGGAGCGTCCGCGGCGGAGAGCGGGATGCCCGCCGAGGTAACGGAAAAGGCGGGGCTCGGCGTATCCGCCCTGCTCGACGGAAAGCGCATTTTCGTAGGCAATAAAAAATTGCTGAACGAAGAAAAGGTGCGGCTGCCCAAAGATGTCCAAAGCGAGCAGACCGACGGCGTCGTGATATACGTCGCGGTGGACGGCGAATACGCCGGCGAAATTCTCCTGTCGGATACCGTAAAACCAGACAGCCGGCACGCGATAGACGAGCTGCGCGCCATCGGCGTGAGGCGCACCGTAATGCTGACAGGCGACCGCGCGGAAGCGGCGGAAGCAGTGCGAGCGGAAACGGGGCTGACGGAAGCCATCAGCGGCCTGATGCCGTGGCAGAAAGTCGAAGCCATGGAATCCATTATGGCCGCGGATAACGCGGGGAGCGTCATCTATATGGGCGACGGCATCAACGACGCGCCCGTGTTAGCGCAGGCCGACGTGGGCATCGCGATGGGCGCGCTCGGCTCCGACGCGGCGATAGAGGCGGCGGACATCGTGATTATGAACGACGCCCCGTCGAAGCTCGTTTCCGCGATCAAGATCGCGCGAAAGACCATGACCATCGTGCGCGAAAATATCGTGCTTTCGCTTGGGCTCAAAGTGGTCGTCCTTGCGCTTGCCGCGCTGGGGTTCGTGAATATGTGGGTAGCGGTGTTCGCCGACGTCGGCGTCGCGCTGCTGGCGGTCGCAAACGCGTTGCGCGCGGGCCGTGCCGTGAAGTAGCGTTGGAATAGTGCGGGCGCATGGGGCTGTCCTGAAGTGTATGAAGCGGTCCAATTATTGAACTTTTAACAACTGGAGCGTCTTGAACATAACGGGACAGCCCCACCGGGCTCTGCGGGGCTCCGCTTCGCTCCGGCCGCTTCGCGGCTGCTGCGCACCCCTCCCATCCCTTGCGCGAAAACAGCGAGAAAAGTACGCAGCATACTCGTCCTTCCGACGGCGTCACCATTTCTCGCATAAACAAAAAGCCCGCGCGGGCGAAAACGTAACGCAGGCTCCCTCTCCCTGCCGTCCCCCGTCAAGTCCTCCATATCACATCAGAAAACGTCAACCTTTATGCTTGACACCTCATCACACAAAAGGCATGGAAGGGCGTCAAGCATTTCTCTTGACGCCCCATCACGTTCCATTCGGCTATACGCATCGAAACATTGCCGTCAAGCAAAACCATTGACAAGATTACAGTCACACCTTATGCGAACAGGGAATCAAATCTCATTTCGCCAAACTACATATGAAGTAAAATACGCATCTGTCAACAAAAATACTTGTCACTCACAGTCGTACTGCACGCAAACGTTTCGATCAAAAAACCGCCCCGTCAAGCAAAATCATTGACAAGATCACAATCACGCCCCATGCGGCATGCGACATGTGGATCAAAACACCGCCTCGTCAAGCAAAACCCCTGACAAGATTGCAGTCACACCTTATGCGAACAGGAAATCAAATCTCATTTCGCCAAGCCGCACATGAAGTGAAAATACGCATCTGTCAACAAAAATACTTGTCACTCACAGCCACGTTCCGCACAAGCGGAGCGCCAACCATTTCACCTGACACCCGCTGCGCAAATCTTCAGCCGCACGGCCAAAGCTTATCCCACCCTGCCGCGCCGCAACAAACACCAGCGCCCGATCGGAATCCGCAAACCGACCGCGCGCGATTTACTCGCCTCTATAGTTGAGCCATTTCTTCTTCATTCGCAGCAGGTACGTCCTGCACATATGTATGCTGCGACCGTCCGTCATTACGGCATGATCCCCCTCGACCGACAAGAGTTTGTCCAAATTTACCACAAGGCTTTTATGGCAGCGGTAGAATCTCTCGTCAGCCGACGTGCAGATCCTCTCGATGCCACCGTACTCCCAAAATTCATCATCCTTCGTATATACTAGCGTTTTTCGAAGATCCTTCATCACATAGTATATATCGTCGAAGAGCACATATGCCACGCGTGACCTGTTCTTGATAAGGATTCCTTTTTCCATCAGGATGCCTCCTTTCCGATCAATTAATAGTCATACGTAAATTTATACAATATCTCGGTACGGTTGTATTTGTGTAATATACGGTCATATTAGTGTAATGTTTTTATTTGTTGGAATCAATGAAAAAGTGGCTATGAACAAAAATAAAGTCCGTAGCGGATACGCAGGGAATCCCCTGTTATAAAGAAATCATGTGATCGCTATCCGGTAATTCATGAAACTTATTAATGACCGCCCAAGATTTTTTCATCAGACGGCCACGATAAGCGGTATTGTTTCGAGGGAATTATCGGTGATTTTTAGAGATTACGCAACGCTAATCACGCATATACGTGATGACGTCCTCGTTTATTTCCTCGGCGGCGACCGAAACCGGGACGTAATTGTCCGTTTCGATCAGATTCGGTTTTCCGTCGATAAGATCCCGCGCGCGCTTTGCGGCGAGTATCACGAGGGTGTAACGGCTGTCCGTTTTCTGACGGATCTCATTGATTGACGGGTACAGTAGCATTAGCGTATCTCCTTTTTTCTGAATTTCTCAACAAACGTTTTCGCCGAACCGGGCGTCAGCCTCAGTCCCTCGGCCTCCATCACGGAGCGGGTCTGAGCGACGGCAGCGTCCAGATCGTCGTTGACTATCACGTAATCGTATTCCGGCAAATATTCTATCTCGCGCATCGCTTCGCCGAGCCGCCGGTCCACATCCTCCGCGGTTTCCGTCCCGCGCCGGACGATCCTCTCGCGCAGCGTTTCGAGCGACGGCGGCAAAACGAATATCAGGATCCCCTCGGGGAAGGTCGTTTTTACCTGCATGGCGCCCTGCACGTCTATCTCAAGGATCATATTGCGGCCCGCAAAGAGCGCGTCGATAACGGGCTGCTTCGGCGTTCCGTACTTGTTGCCGAACACGTCGGCGTACTCCAAAAGCCCGTCGTTTTCTATCAAGGCGTCAAACTCGCCGTTCGAGATAAAATAGTACGCCTCGCCTTCTCTTTCGTCCGACCGCGGACCGCGCGTCGTCACGGACACCGACACCGTGGAATCCGTTTCGATCCGCACCCTTTCGCAAATCGTCCCTTTGCCCGCTCCCGAAGGACCGGATATGATAAATAATTTACCTTTTTTCATACAAATACTATTATATAATATTTATTCGATATTTTGAACCTGTTCGCGTATCTTTTCGACCTCACTTTTTATTTCGAGCATCTCCGCGGTAATCTTCAGGTCGTTCGCCTTGGAGCCGATGGTGTTCGCCTCGCGGTTCATCTCCTGCATCAGAAAGTCGAGTTTCTTACCGGCGGGGCCCGTATCCTTCCCGCCGCGGCCCTCCGCAAGCGCCACCAATTGGTCGATATGACTGCGCAGCCGCACCGTTTCCTCGGTAATATTGCACTTATCCGCCATCGCCGCCGTTTCGAGGGCTATCCGTGCGGTGAACAATTCGCTGTCAGGTTCTATGCTTGACAGATCGGCTATCCGCGCCCGCAGTTTTTCCGCGTAAACCGCCGAAAGCTCCGGCGCCCGTTCCTCGATAATTTTCAGCCGCTCCCCGATTATACCCGCGCGCATAACGATGTCCTCCGCGAGCTTTCCGCCTTCTGTTTCGCGCATGGCGTTCAGTTCCGCGCCGGCTTTCCGCACGGCTTCCTCGCAGACCCAGGCGACGGTATCCTCGTCGATATCCGCCGAAGACGTGACGAGGACGTCCGGCTGCGCGGCGAGAAATTCAAGCGTGATATTCCCCGCCGTGTCGAGCTCCTTCTCCAGCTCGCGCATCGCGCGGTAATAGCCCTTCGCGACCGCGACGTCCGGGCGCACGCGCACCACGGCCTCATCGCCGCTCTCGATATCGACCTGCACCTCGATCTTCCCGCGCGAAACATACGCGCGCAGCGCCTTCTTGACGCGTTCCTCCGCAAATTGGTACCGGCGCTGCATCCTCACGCTTATGTCCGCGTAGCGATGGTTCACCGTCTTCACCGACACCGCCGCCCGCCACGCGCCCGCCTCCGCCGCTCCGCGCCCGTAGCCCGTCATGCTTTTTATCATCTTCTCTCGCTCCTCACATCATTCCTCTGCCAATTAAATGTCACGTCAAACCGGCACAGCAATACCTTTTCGCTCTCATATAGTGTATCATTATCTATAACACATTTCGACCGGGATTGCGTGCACTTATTCCGGTAACTGCTTGTCGGATGCGATTCGTGTAATCGTTACTCATGTAACTGCGTGTCGGTTACGAACCGTGTAATCGTTACTCGGGTAATTGCATGTTAGTTACAATCAGCGTAATCGTTACTCGTGTAATTACGTGCCGGTTGCGATTCGTGTAATCGTACTCGTGTAATTGCGTGTCGGTTACGAACCGTGTAATCGTACTCATGTAACTGCATATCAGTTACAATCAGCGTAATCGTTACTCGGGTCATTGCGTGTCGGTTGTTATTATATAAAAAGAAAGAAAGGTACACACGTGGCGTTTGATAACTACGTAATGGGAGCCGTCACGCACGAGCTGAACGATAGGCTCGGCGGCGGCAAAATCGACCGGATATATCAGCCGTCGGCAAGCGATATTATATTGGGCGTTAATGTGCCGCGTGAAAAAGAGCGGCGCGTTCTTCTCGTTTCCGCGAACAGCAGCCTGCCGCGGAGCTATCTTTCGAACCTCGCCGCCGCGAACCCGCAGAGCCCGCCCGCGTTTTGCATGCTTCTGCGGAAACACCTTATCGGCGGCCGCATCACGGAAATTTGTGGGCCGCGCTCCGAGCGCATCCTGTTTGTCACCGTCGATACGCACAGCGAGCTCGGCGTGCCCGAAAAAAAGACGCTCGTCTTCGAGCTGATGGGCAAGCACAGCAATATCATTCTGGTGCGCGGTGAGGCCGCTCACGGCGGCGTTATTATCGACTCCGTCAAGCGCGTCTATCCCGACATGAGCCGCGTGCGCCAGACCCTGCCGGGATTGGAATACGAACTGCCGCCCGCTTCGAGCGGCATATCGCCCGTTATCAAAGAGGAACTCGCTTCCGGCCGGACGCAGCGGGAATTCGATAGCCTCGCGGAAGCGCACGATTACACGCCGCGCATCTGGCTTGACGAATCAGGCGCGATGAGGGATTTCCACGTCTTCCGGCTCGGAGTTTACGAGGGCCTTCCGTATCAAACCTTTGACAGCGTTTCGGAAATGCTTGAAACGTGGTTTGAGGGAAAGGAAACGGGGAACCGCATCCAGCAGAAATCCGCCGACCTGACGCAGGCGGTCAATACGCGGCTGAAAAAAGCCCTGCTGAAAAAACAGCGTCTGCTCGAGGATCTCGCCGCGGCGGAAAAGGCCGACGACTACCGGAAAAAAGGCGACCTTATCACGGCGAATATCTATCGTCTGCACAAGGGCTTGGACAGCGCGCCGCTTGAAGATTACGCGACCGGCGAAGAAGTGACCGTCACGCTCGACCCGCTTCTTGCGCCCGCGCAGAACGCGCAGCGGTATTATAAAAAATACGCGAAGGCGAAGACGGCGAAAACCGCGAAACGCGGCCAGCTCACGATAACGCAGCGCGAGATCGACTATCTCGAATCGTACCAGCTATGGCTCGCCGACGCGAAGACGGATTCCGATCTGGACGAGCTCCGCGAGGAACTCGTCACGCTCAGTTATCTAAAACGGAAGAAACATTCGGCGCGTCCGTCATCTTCGTCCGCGAAAAAGCTGACCTACGATCTCGGCGGCGGCTTCACGGCGACCGTCGGAAAGAACAACCGCGAGAACGACGCGCTGACGACGCGCATAGCAAAACCCTACGACCTGTGGCTGCACACGAAGGACATTCCGGGCTCGCACGTTATCCTGTCGGCGGAGCACGCCCCCGCCGCGGGACGGGACACGGATCCCGCCGCGGTCTACGGCGAAGACGCGATACGCACGGCCGCCGCCATCGCCGCCTATTACAGCAAAGCGCGCGGATCGGCCAACGTACCCGTCGATTACACCTACATCCGCCACGTAAAAAAACCTGCCGGCGCCAAGCTCGGCATGGTCATCTTCACCCATAATAAAACCCTCTATGCGGATCCCGCCCTACCGGGATAATTTCTCCCGCATCAGGCGAAAATCCTCCGGCGGCTCCGCGGAAAATTCCACGTATTCGCCGCTCTGCGGATGCAAAAAACCGAGGGTCTGCGCGTGCAGGAACTGACCGTCGCCGTCCGCGGGCCCGTAGAGGTCGTCGCCCAGCACGGGATGGCCCGTGGACGCGAGGTGCACGCGTATCTGGTGCGTCCTGCCCGTTTCGAGCCGCAGTTCGAGCAGCGTATATTTTGAAAACCTCTCCAGCACGCGGTAATGCGTCACGGCCCGGCGCCCCTCGCCGCTTCGCGAAACCTTCTGCCGCTTCCGGTTTGCGGGATCGCGCACGAGCGGAACGTCTATCGTCCCCTCATCTTCCGCGAACCCTCCCGCGACGAGAGCCACGTAGACGCGCGTTATGCTGTGTTCCGCAAGCTGGCGCGACAGCGAGGCGTGCGCGGCGTCATTCTTCGCGACCATTATCAGGCCGGACGTGTTCTTATCTATCCGGTGAACGATGCCGGGACGCAGTTTGCCGTTGATGGACGAAAGCGCGCCGCCCGCACCCTGCAAATGATGCAGCGCCGCGTTCACGAGCGTTCCCGTTTCGTTTCCGGGCGCGGGATGCACCACCATGCCCTTCGGCTTGTTGATAATTATCACATCGTCGTCCTCATAGACGATATCCAGCGCGATCGCCTCCGGAACCACGTCCACCGGTACGCGCTTATAGAGCTTCACCGCCGCCACGCTTCCGGAACGCACGCGGTATTTTTTACTCGTTTGAAGTTCGCCGTCAACGGACACCTCGCCGTTTTCGATCAGCATCTGCGCGCGGTTGCGGCTGATTTCGCCAATGCGGGATGCGAGGGCTGCGTCGAGCCGCGCCCCCTCGTCCGCCTCGGTAAATTCCGCCCTCAGCACATCGTATTCGTCGGTTTCAAAGAAAAGTTCGTCGCTCATTCGGTTTTATTATCATCGTGTTTCTGGAAGAACAGCAGATACGCTATCATAATCGCGCATCCAACCGTCAGGCAGGAATCCGCGACGTTAAAGACGGGAAAACTGCCGACGCTGACAAAGTCGATAACGCTCCCGTACGCTATCCGGTCGATGAGATTGCCGATGCCGCCGCCGAGCATCAGCGACAGCGTGACGAGCGGAAGCACGGAGCTGCGCCGTTTGAGCAGCACGCACAGCATAACCACGAGAACGATTACGAGAACGGATTGCACGCCGACGAGTATCCACCGCCAGCTCATATCGTCGAACATGCTGAACGCCACGCCCTCGTTGCGCGTATAAAAGAATGAAATGAAATGATCGCCCGGCGGGTAACTCTGCCCGAGCGTCATATGCGTGATGACGATGAATTTGCTGACGCGGTCGAGAGCGACGGAAAGAAGGATCACGCCGACGACTATCGCTTTGCTCATTTTTTTTGGTGAAGCCGGTGCCAAAACTATTCTTTCGCGGTTTTTATGGTGCCGCCCTTTACGGGCATAATGCTGTCCGTAAAGAACCCCGCGCCCTGCGCAGCGGTGTCGATAATAAGATCCGAACTCAGATTTTCAAACCGGTCGAGCTCGTTTTGCAGCAGATTCTTGTACCGGAGCTTGAACTGCTCCCACCGGCGTTCCATCGCCACGGCCTCGTCCGTAATGCGTTCGACGGACTCGCGCGCCTCCCGCTGTATCCTGTCGGCGTCGAGTTCGGCGTTTTTCAGCACGATATCCGCCCGCTTTTCGGCACTCGTCGAAATATCGGTCATCAGCGCCTTGGCCGATTCGAGCGTGCCCGCAAGCGCGCTTTCGGTTTCCCGGTAATGCGCGATCTCCTCCGTCAGTTCCTCGTTCCGCTCCCGCAGCGTTTTGATCTCGTGGAGCAGTTTGTCGACGTCGAGCGTAATAAGGTCGAGAAACTTATCGACCTCGTCTTCCTTATATCCTCTGACGCCGCGCGTAAACGTCCTGTCCTGTATTTCAGCCGGGGTTATCATAAATACGCCCTACATCTCACCGGAACTTACATCTTCCACGGACTGCTGTCGCCGCTGCCGAACGTCATGCCGTTCGACGGCGTGGTGTTCGTAGTCACGTCGACGTTCTCCGGCAGAAACACGAAGATGTTGTTCGCGATCTTCTGCAGATCCCCGCCGAGGGCATACGTAGCGCCGCTGAGGAAATTGAATATCTTCTGCGCGGTCTTCGTCTCGATTTTCTCGAGATTGACGATCACGGGTTTTCTCGATTTGAGGCTGTCCACGAGCTTCGGGCACATATTGAAATCCTGCGGCTCGATGACCATAATGTTGAATTTCGTCGTCAGTTCGACAAGCCGCTGCTGCCCGTAATTCGCGTTCGGGATCGGTATAACGTTTTCCGTCCGCTGACGGATCGGCTGACGCTGCTGATATTGTTGATGCTGCTGCTGAGGCGGCGGCGTGTAGCGCGACTTCGGCGGCGTATCCCAAATGGTATCGCGGTCGAGCGAATCGTTCTCGTCCTCGTATTCCGGCTGACGGTAATCCTGCCGCTGATAATTATCATCGAAGTATTCGTCTTCGTATTCTTCTTCTATGCCTACAAGCGTCCTGATCTTTCCGAGTAAGCCTGCCATGTTTTACCTCATTTCTGCTAACGCATTAGGATGTGATGCCGTTCCGCAGCCCCGCCGCGGTAAGTGTACCTTCGCCTCGCGAAACAAATTCCCTCTGAAAAATGTTTCCGCGATAATTTTTTCGGTTTTCGGTTTGCCGCGAAACGTGCCTTACGCCGGTACCCTTCGTGCTCCGAAGATACCCGTTCCGACCCTGACGAGATTCGCGCCTTCCTCGATCGCAACTTCGTAATCGTGCGTCATGCCCATCGAGAGCCATTCCATCCGGATCCGCTCATCCTGCCGCGACGCGATATCGTCGAACAGCGCTTTGACCGAGCGAAAAACCTCGCGGACGTCATCGGGATCATCCGCCGCGGGCGCGATGCACATAAGCCCCTTGACCCTGACATTCGCGCAGCGTTCCGCGATAGCCGTGACAAGCAGGGAAGCCTCGTCCGAAGTTACCCCGAATTTGCTTTCCTCCCGGGCCGCGTTCACCTGGATCAACACGTCCGCCCGCTCGCCCGCCTCGCCGAACTTCCGGTCGATTTCCTCCGCAAGCCGCAGACTGTCGACCGAGTGTATCAAACTCGTTTTACCTACTATGTATTTTACCTTATTACGCTGAAGATGTCCAATAAAATGGAAATTCGTCACTTGATTTTCAATTGACCCCATTACCTCATCATATTTCGCCTCCAGCTCCTGCACTTTATTCTCGCCCAGATCGCAAATCCCCGCGGCCACCGCCTCGAGCATCTCGGCCGGCGTGCGCGTTTTCGTCACCGCGATAAGCGTGATATCGGCGGCAGTCCGGCCGCTCCGCAGCGCCGCCCGCGCCATCCGTTCCCTGACAGTTTGTATATTTTCAGCAATACTGCTCATGCCGTACCTCTTTCCATTTCTCTTTTCCTTTTCTATTATAATACCCGCGCCCCGTTCCCTCAACCGGGAGAAGGAGATTTATGCGGTTTGTCTACCGAGCGCTTGTCTGTCATTGCGGGCAGCGAGCGTAGCGAGCCAGACCCGCAATCCCCTGGATCAGAGAATCTTACGCGTGCCATACCGTCAGAGCGCGCGTGAGGAACGGGCAAAGCGCGTCGGTCACCCGCGAGGAGCAAAGTGACAAAGCAATCTAGCTCTTTACTCTTCGGGCGCAT
>JAISEX010000312.1 GCA_031263875.1 Eubacteriales Family XIII. Incertae Sedis bacterium
CGGCGTTGTAGACTTCAATAAGGTTTTCTTTCGTCCCGATATAGTCGATAAACAGGTTGTTTTTGTAGTTTCGTTCGGGCTCCTTGCTATTTACCATTTATAATTTCCTGTCCAATAAAAATCTCATTACAGATTTAAGTTGCTTATTATGGGAATATAATATATTCTCGCAAATGTTTTGTCAATACTTCTGGAGGATATATTTTGAGGTTTTTTTGTTTGTTTTGAGCGGGGGACGGAATGACGGTGGACGGCTGGGGAGTGGAGGTTTATGTCGGGTTTCCTCTCGTTCTTTTTGTTGCGTTTGTGAGAAACGGGGACGCCATAGGAGGATGGGTGTGTCGTTTACTTTTCTCGCATAGGGGAGCGGTCGAGGACTGAAATGGCAGACGGAGCGAAGACGGCACGGAATGGCGCATATGTTCCGCGCAAGGGATAGCAGCGGAAATCCCACAGGCCCGGAGCAAAACAACGGCGGGGACTATATGCTGGATTGCCTGTTTTACGCGGCTTCAGCCGCAGTGTAAAACAGGACAGCGAAGCGAGCAACGCGAGCGGAGGAGTGAGCGCAGCGAACGTTGCTTCGTCGCTTCGCTCCTCGCAATGACCCGAAGAAGTGGGCCGAGGAATTGGAGCGGATAGCCCGGTGGGGCTGTTTCATCGTGTTTGAAATTTTGCATTATAAAAATTTAACAATTAAGCCGCTTATTTATTTTGGGACAGCCCCATGCGCCCAAAAGAAATACCGGCTCGCAACAATACCGCGGCATTGCCCTCATTTTCAGAGGTATTACGGCATGTTCCAGTGAAACGAAAGCGATCGCGTGGCTGAAAACCGGCCTTTTAACGGCAATCTAATAACAAAAATAAGCATAGCAATACGCGGTGCGGCGCCATGCGGGAAGGTATACTGTAATCAATAAATTCAATTTAATAATAATCGGGGTTAATTAAAGGGAAAAATGAGCGACGGATTACCGCAGGGAGAACGCGGGGTTCGAGCGAAAGTGCGGCTCATAGCGAGGGAGGAATTTATATGACGAACAATTACAATACCGTTTTGAGAAAATTGGACATTGGCGAGGACTTCGATATCCTGTTCCGGCAGGCGGGCGACGGGTTTATGCAGGTCGAATACGGCTATGAGCAGCGCCTGCATCTTCCGGATTCATTTCGTATGCTGGCGGTGAACGAGCGGATTTTGAACAGGAATATCGCGGGGCTTATCGAAACGGTGCCGGGTCTGAGGACGAATATGTTCCATTTCGATCCGGAGGCGCTGTCCGTGGAGGCGCTGATGGAGATCATCGCGGAGGAAGAAGGCGGCTTCAGGGACGTTTCGACGCTCAATGTGCAGTCTCGGCTGATCCATCTGCCCATCGCGTTTGGGGACAGTCAGACGAAGGCGGCAATCGAAAAGTATCTCGGCTCGCTGCGCGCGGACGCGCCGAACTGCGAAAACGGCTCCAATTTGGATTACATCGCTGCCTGTAACGGCGTCACCGTCGGCGAGGCCAAGCAGATGATCCTCGACGTCGAGTGGTTTAACAGCGGCTGCGGCTTCTGGCCGGGCGGCGGATTTTTCTGGCCGATGGATCCGCGCAAAGCCCTCGTTGTGCCGAAGTACAACCCTCCGCGCACGTGGACGCCGGAAGGCTCGGTCGGCATTGGCGGGCCGTGCCTCTTTACCTACACGACACCGGCGGGCGGCGGCTACCAACTGTTTGGGCGGACGATCCCGACGTTCCAGTTCGCGATGAAGCACCCGCAGTTCAAGGACAATCCCTGCCTCTACCGGAATGCCGACCGCATCAAGCTCCACGAGGTGACGGAGCGGGAGATCGACGAGATATACGCCCACGTCCACGACAAGACGGATTACGTCTACGAGGTCGAGCAGGGTGAGATTTCGGTGAAAGATTATCTGAACTGGCTGAACAGTGACGAAATAGTGGCGGAAACCGCGGCGTTCAAGCGACGTCAGGCCGAGGGCGTGGCTGCCGCTCCGAAGCTGTAATCTCTGCGCTTCGCAAGCTGTAATCTCGGCGCTTCGCAAGCGGGATACGCGGGTCGGACGCTGGCGCATGGCTCCGAAATCCGGACATGCCAAACGGCGGCTGCGGACGCGGCACACGCGGCGTTGCGATTATTATTCAATAATAAAAAAGGAGGGAAACTCAATGATAAAAGTGTTACACGGCGGTTTGCAGACATTGGTGGAGGATTGGCCCGGCAGACTCGGTTACAACGGACAGGGCATGAGCGCGTCGGGCGCGCTCGACAACCGCGCGCTTCAGCTCGGCAACCTGCTGCTCGGCAACAGCCTGGGCGAGGCGGGCATCGAGATAGCGGCGGGTCTGTTCAAATGCGAGTTCGAGGAAGACAGCATTATCGCGATTACGGGCGCGGACATGAAGCCGACACTCGGCAATGCGCCGGTTCCGTTATGGGAAAGTATTTTCGTAAAAAAGGGCGACGTGCTGAGTTTCGGCAATTATGATCCGGAGCAGAACGCGTTCCGGGCCTATCTGTGCGTGGCGGGCGGCATCGACGTCGAACCCTATCTCGGCAGTAAATCGACCTGCGTTTTTGGTAATTACGGCGGCTATGAGGGGCGCGGCCTCAAGCCGAACGACATCGTGAAGGTGGGCGGCTCCGCTTACCGGTGGGATGGGCGCCGACGCATTCGGAAAGACGCCGTCGCCTGCTACGAAAATCCCGTGCGGCTTCGCGCCATCGCCGGCATGAACGCCACGCCGGATTTTGCCACGGAGCGGGGCATGAACTACCTGTTCAGTCATGAATTCCAGGCTTCTCTCAACGCGAACCGCTCGGCTGTGCGGCTGGATGCGCTGCCGGACTGGTTCTTTTCGCGGGAATCGGGCGGCGTCGGCGGCAGCCATCCGTCCAACATCGTCGATCACGCGTACAACATCCGGGGCGGCCTGAACATCACGGGTAACACCCCGTCGCTTCTCACGGCGGACGGGCCGACCCTCGGCGGGTTTATCTGCTCGATCAACGTTATCAACGCCGACCTGTGGAAGATCGGTCAGGTAATACCGGGCGCGAGCAAGATACTCTTTGAGCAGGTGTCGCAGGAGGAAGCAACCGCGCTGCGAAAGGAAGCGCGTGATTTCATCTGTGAGGACATCGTCGAAAGCGTGGCGTAATTTTACGCGATGCGCAAGCGGCTCG
>JAISEX010000181.1 GCA_031263875.1 Eubacteriales Family XIII. Incertae Sedis bacterium
GGGGAAAGCCCCGGAATGCGGAATATGGACTGGAACAGGTTGGATTTCAGGTGGACGTGCATCGCGATAATCACGTTTTCAAACACGGACAGATCCTTGAAAAGCCGTATATTTTGGAAGGTCCGCGCAATGCCCATCTTCGCGATATCGCTCGGCTTCTTTCGCGTAATATCCTCGCCGCCGAAGTATATCTTTCCGGAAGTCGGCGTGTAAACGCCCGAAATCATATTGAAAGCGGTCGTTTTGCCCGCGCCGTTCGGCCCGATCAGTGCGATGATCTCGTGTTCGGGCACCTCGATGCTCAGTTCGTTGACAGCCGTAACGCCGCCGAATCGCATAATGAGGTTGTCAGTGGTCAGAAGATTCATTACCGCTCACCCCCTTCCGTCTTTTCAAGGGAAACGGCTTCGTTATCCGGTTTTTTCTTCGTAAAGCGCCCTTTTATCTTGCCGGGCCATCCGAACATCCTGTTCCACGTCAGCTCCGTCTTGCCGAGCAGCCCCCGCTGCCAGAAGATAACGATCACCATCAGCAGGACCGAGAACAGCACCATGCGCAGTCCGGGCTTGAACAGCGCTATCTCGTAGCCGCCCAGTACGAGCGGTTCGTCGAAGAAACGCATGACTTCGAGTCCGTAGGTGACGATAAATGACGCGATAACCGTGCCCGTCAGCGAACCGAGCCCGCCCATAACGATAATGAGCAGGAAGTTGAACGTCAGGATAAACATGAAGTTCTTCGGATCGACGGTGCCGAGAAAGGCCGCGTACAGGCCGCCGCCGATGCCGGCGAAGAATCCGCTTCCGACAAAGGCTATCATCTTATGTTTGAACAGGCTGATCCCCAGCGATTCCGCGACGATCTCATCTTCCCGGATCGCCTTGATCGCCCTGCCGTACGAAGACGAAAGCAGCAGCGCCAAGATGATAATGACGATAATCAGCACGATGTAGATCGTGGTCATATTTGAGAGCGTCGGGATATTTTTTATGCCGAGAGAGCCGTTTGTGATCGTCTGCGTGTTCGTAAACACGACGCGGATGATCTCCGAAAAGCCGAGCGTCGCGATCGCGAGATAATCTCCTTTGAGCCGCAGAACGGGGAACCCGATAATAAAGGCGAACACGGCGGCGAGGACGCCTCCGAGCAGCATAGCGACGGGAAACGGCATTTCTATATTCGCGAGAAACGGGTTCATCGGCTCGATATAGAAGATGTCCGGGCGCAATTCTGTGGGGACCGTAAAGATGGCCACCGAATATGCGCCGATCGCCATAAATCCCGCCTGTCCCAGCGAAAACAGCCCGCAAAAGCCGTTTACGAGGTTCATGGACAGCGCCACGATCGCGTAGATCGCGCAGAGATTCAGTATTCTGCGCGTATAGCTGTCTATCGCGTCGTTCAGCAGCATCGGCACGAGGATCCCCACCGCGATGAGGATTATGGTCAGGATAAAATTCCGCGTCGCACGGCTCTTCTTTTTGTTGATAGTATTGATAGTTTCCGTCATCATAATCATCATACCTTCTCCGTAGCAGTCGTCCCGAGAAGGCCGGCGGGTTTGACCATCAGGATGACTATCAGCATTACGAAAGCGAATACGTCGCGGTAGCCCGATATCGACGGGAACAGCGCGACGGCGAGAATTTCGCTCATGCCTATAATAAAGCCGCCCAGCACGGCTCCGGCGATGTTGCCTATACCGCCGACAACGGCGGCGATAAAGCACTTCATGCCGGGCACGATGCCCATAAGCGGCAGGATACTCGTATATTTAACGCCCCAGAGAAAGCCTCCTATGGCGGCAAGGGCGGATCCGATAATGAAAACGAGGGTGACGATGGTATTTTCATTGATGCCCATCGTCCGCGCTATCTCGAAGTCCGTCGACACCGCGCGCATGGCCATACCGGTCTTTGTGCGGTGAATGATATAAGTGAGGATCAGCAGTGAGATAATGGTGACTGCGATCGTGAGAAGCGAGATAAGCCGCACGTTCACCCCGCCGAACGTAAACCCGGTCATCAGGACGGGGATTTCGGGGAAAGCCTGCGGACGGCCCGAAAACAGGTAGGTCGCGAGGTTTTCAAGCAGGAATGAAGCGCCGATCGCCGATACGAGCACCGAGTTCTTCGGCGCCGTTCTCAGCGGCTTGTACGCGAGTTTTTCAATAACGGCTCCCATTACGGCCGTCACGACAAGCGCCGCGATAAAGCCAAGCGGCCACGGCATATGAAAGAGCGTTACCGAAAAGAACGCAAAATACAGCGACATCATGAAGATGTCGCCATGCGCAAAGTTGATCATATTCAGGATGCTGTAGACCATCGTGTAGCCGATCGCGATCAGCGCGTAGATAGCGCCGAGGGAAACGGCGTTAAAAAGCTGCTGCGTAAACTGCGACGCCGGCATTCCCGATCCGACAAGCGCGTACACGAACGTGACAGCGACAGCGATCACAATGACCAAAATCGTCTTGAACATGGCGTTTTGAAATATCAAGGGTTTTGTATTCATGGATATTCTCCCTGCAAACCTCCCTGCGAAAGGACTACCGAAAAGAGCAGTTACTATTTACCGGTAGCCCTTTCATAACTATTGGCTCAGATTGTCAACTTACAAACGATTAGGCCGGGGAAACCGTCGCGAGGTAGCTGAAAGCGCCATCCTTGACTTCCTTGATGACCCAGTCCTTCGTAACCGCGTCGCCGTCTTCGTTCAGGACCGTCTTTCCCGTAACGCCGTCGAAATCCGTCAGGACGAGCTGGTCGCGAATCGCTATGGAATCGGCTGAACCCGCTTTTTCGATGGCCTTGTAGATCATCAGGTAGGCGTCCCATCCGAGAGCCGTCGCTGCCGAGGGAGATTCTCCGGGAGTCTTCGCCTCATAAGCGGCGAGGAACTTCGTGGCTTCTTCCGTGCTCGCGCCTTCCGCGTCAAAGAACGTGGAGAATACGCAACCGTTCGCGGATTCGCCGGCCAGCGTCAGGAAATCGGGGTTCTCATACGTATCGCCGCCGAGGATCGGCACCGTGACGCCGTTCTCACGAGCCTGCTTGACGATCAGCGCCAGCGAGTCGATCAGGGCCGGGGAGAACACGACTTCCGGGTTCTTCGACTTGATCTCTGTCATCTGGGCATTGAAGTCTTGCGTGTCGTTCAGATACTCGGTTTCGGAAACGATCGTCCCGCCGAGCTTCAGGAATTCTTCTTTAAAGAAGTTCGCCAGACCGACGGAATAGTCGTCGGCGTTGTTCTTGATGATCGCGGCCGATTTCGCGCCAAGCGTGTTAAACGCGTAACGGGCCATGACCGTTCCCTGATACGGGTCAAGCGAGCAGGCGCGGAAGTAGAAATCGTTGCCCTTTGTCACCTGGACGTTCGTATTGGAAACGCCGACAGCCGGGACTTCGTTCGACTTCATAACTTCGCCCGCCGCGATCGCGAGGGCCGAAGCGTAGGAGCCGATAACCGCGCAGACGCCGTCTTTCTCGATAAGCCTCGAGGCCGCGTTCGCCGCTTCCGCCTTATCGGACTTGTTGTCGACGACCACAAGCTCGATCTTCTTGCCGAGGACTTCGGGATACGCCTCGTTCGCCAGCTTTACACCGGCAAGCTCGAGTTCGCCGCCCGCAGCGTTCGCGCCGGTCAGAGGCTGGTACACGCCGATCTTAATGACGTCGCCGCCGGAATCCGAGGTTCCCGGATCGTCCGCTTTCTTCGTGCACCCGGTGCTGAAGAGCGCGAGGCTGAGAGCCAGGGTCAGGACTACCGCCAAGGCCACACTGAAACGTTTTTTCATGATAATTTTCCTCCTTGCATTTAGGTTTACGTCTTCCCACGTTCCTCACGATGTTTATACAACGCTGACGTGTTCTTTACGCTCACTATACGTTATTCATATAATATACATGCCTGCCGTTTAAAGCAAGAGCAATTACGCAAAAAGTTAAATTGATAACTAGCGGCGTAATGCGTTCCCCTTTTGGCTGAAAAGTCTGTAAAGTCAGTGTTTTCAAAGAAAAACACGGATCCTCAAAACGTGCGCGAAACAATAGTGTAATAAAAGTGTCGATTCGTTCATTTGTTCCAATAGTTCTTTGGCGTGGTCCCGGTGATGGCGTTGAACTGCCGGTAGAAGTAATTCAGGTTGTTGTATCCGACGCGGCCGGATATCTCCTTGATCGGCAGATCGGTGTTGCGGAGCAGGTTTATCGCCTCGCGTATGCGCACCTCGTTCAGCCACGCCTTAAAACTCATGCCGAGATATTTCCGGCACAGCCTCGTCACATAGCCGGGGCTGATGTGGACGTGGTTCGCGCAGCTTTCAAGGCTGAGGTTCTGGACGTAATTCTCGTCCACGTACTCGAGCAGCTTGTTGAAGGCCGCGTGGGTCGTGTAACCGTAACCGATAACGCGCTGCATCATCTCGGAGAGCTGTCGGTAATCGACCGGTTTCAGCAGGAAATCCTTCGCGCCCAGTTTCAGCGACGAGCGGGCGTAATCGAACTGGTCGTACGCCGTCACGATAATGATCTTCAGCGACGTGGAGATGTCCTGCAACGCGGCCATCACCTCCAGCCCGTTCTTGTCCGGCATTTCGATGTCGAGAAACACGATGTCGGGATGCAGCTCCCGGATCAGGGCCAGACCCTCCACGCCGCCCGTGGCCGTACCCACCACCTTGATCGGCAAATGATTCTTTTTGATTAAATTGACGAGAAGTTTCCGCGCCGGCGCCTCGTCGTCGATTATAACTGCTTTTTTCATCGCTAACCCTGCCTTTCTTTCGTTTTGACCGTTTTTCGTACCAGCGGGAGGGTGATCTCCACGCGCATGCCCTTCTGCGGCGAGCTTTTGATTTTAAACGAGAAATCGTCCTCGTAATAGAATTTCAGCTTCGCGTACATCATCGCGAGTCCGCTCGGGGCGTCGGCCTCGCTGTCCGTTCGTATCGCCGTCCGCAGGCGGCCGAGCGCCTCCTTCTCCATACCCACGCCGTTATCCGAAACCGTGATAAGCGCATAGTCCTCCCTGCTTTTGCCCGTCACGAGTATCTTGAGCGTCTTCTCCCGGTCTTTGAACCCGTGGACAAAGGAATTCTCGACGATGGGTTGCAGGCAGTGGAACGGCAGCTCCAATGACTTGATTTCCTCCGGGATATTGATGTTCACGCGCAGGGAATCCTCGAAGCGGAGTTTTTGGAGCTTCAGGTAATATTTCAGCCCGCTGATCTCCTCGGAAAGACGCACGAGCCGGTGGTCGATCCGGAACGTGTAACGGAGCATATTCGACAGGCTCAGGATCGAATCGTAGGTGTTGAAAGCGTTCTCCGTCACCGCCATGCTGCCAATCGCGTTCAGCGTATTGAACAAGAAGTGGTTATTGATCCTGATGTCCAGCATCTGCTCCGACTTTGAGCGGAGCGTTTCCCGCAGCGTTTCGTCCTCGTTCATAATTTTTTGCAGGGTCGATTCGCGCCGAGCCGCCTCGAAGCTGAGCGCGTGCATATTATAGAAATCGCTCACCTCCCGGTTGAGGCGTTCAAACTGCGTGAGCACCGCGTTGACGCGCGCCTTGGAATAGAATTGCGCATCCGACGGCCCCGCCGCAACCGCGGCGACGGTGGGCGCGGCGCTGTGGCCCGTCAGATCCTCCGGGGCTATCCTCATATGGCCGCCTTTTATCATACCGACCGGCTCCTTGCCGCAGACGACGGAACACATAATGACGGACAGGCCGTGCTTGCAGACGAAGACCGTCGGTTTCGTGTACTGCGGGTTCGGATTGCCGTCCCGTATGTCGTAGAGCGCGCAATCGATGGTGTCCCGCTGGCCTTTTTTCGTCGCCCGGCACCGCTGGCACATAGCGGGAAAATCTTTGGCCTTTATAATTATTTTCCCGTCCGCGTTGAAATACGCGACCGGCAGGCCGAGTTTTTCCGTAAAACTGCGGAATATCTCCTTGAGCGCGGGATGTTTCTCGACCTCGCTCAAAAATTCACGCTGCAATATCTCGACGGAAAACGGTTCGGCGTCGGCCGCGCGCATCTCATGGTTTGCCGGAATCGAGATGATAAGCTCGCGCAGCGGTTCCGTGCCCGTATTCTCGGTTTCGTGGGTGGAACCCGCCGCAATGTGAAAAATGGAGCCGGCGCCCTTCAGCGACTCCCTGCCGTTGATCGACTGACGGCCCGTGCCGGAAAGCACATACAGGACCTGCTCGTCCCCGTGATGGATATGCAGCGCCTGCATCTTTCCCGGCGATATGGTCTGTATCCCGATGCTGATAAGGTTCGCCGTATCCTCAAATTTGGGCTCGTACAGCCACTCTATCCGTCCCCAGTCAAAAAACGCCGTTTGTTCGTTCATGTTTCCCGTAGCTTTCTCCGCAACTAAATTACCTATTGATTCGGGCGCATGCGGCACTCAAGTGATTTTCCACGTAACCGCGGGACAGTCCTCTGCGCGGACATCCACAAAATCAGCCGCTTATTTTTGCGTGCCGCACCGGGCTTTGCCTGTTTTACGCGGCTTTAGCCGCGATGTAAAACGGAGCATCTATCCCGTGCGCGTCGCCTTCGCTCGTACCTCGCTCCGGCTCCCTGTGTACGAAGTTTT